>CAXSEU010000035.1:0-13913 GCA_964236485.1 uncultured Lichenihabitans sp.
CATGGCGCTGACGGCACTGTGGAACTGGACGATCGAGCGCGTCGCGTACCGGCCGTTGCGCGGGTCCTTTCGGCTGGCGCCGCTGATCTCCGCCATTGGCATGTCCATCCTTCTGTCGAACCTGGTGCAGGTGGTGCAGGGACCCCGCAACAAGACGATCGCGCCGATGTTCTCCGAGCAGATCCCCCTGGGATTCGGAGGCGGGGCCGGCATCTCCTACAAGCAGATCCTCATCATGTTCACCACCGCCGTCCTGCTCTCGGGCTTCTGGTACCTGGTGCAGAAGACGTCGCTCGGGCGCGCCCAAAGGGCCTGCGAGCAGGACCGGCGGATGGCGGCGCTGCTCGGCATCGACGTCGACCGCACCATCTCGCTGACCTTCGTGATCGGCGCAGCCCTCGCGGCGGTCGCGGGTGTCCTCTACCTCAGCTACTATGGGGTCGTGTCGTTCGCGGACGGCTTCGTGCCGGGCGTCAAGGCCTTCACGGCGGCCGTGTTGGGCGGCATCGGCTCGCTGCCCGGCGCCGTGCTGGGGGGGCTGCTGATCGGCCTCATCGAGGTGTTCTGGGCCACCTACATCTCGTCCGACTACAAGGATGTCGCGGCTTTCTCGATCCTCGCCATCACGCTGATCTTCATGCCGACCGGGCTCCTGGGCCGGCCTCAGATCGAGAAGGTCTGACGCCATGCTGATCGAAGCCGCGAAACCGCGGGCCGTCGACGCCGCCGGCAGGTTCTCCTTCGACGCCGCGGCGGCGCTCAGGAACGCCGGCTTCTGGGCGCTGGTGACGCTGGGGCTCGGGTTTCCGCTGCTGGCCTTCGACACGCATCCAGACGTGTCCAACACGCTGATCGTCGAGCCCCGCTGGCGCTGGATGATCGTGGCCGCCATCGCGGTCTTCGTGGCCCGTTTCCTCGGCTTGCTGTTCGATGCGCGGCCCAGGGCCGCGAAGCGGCCGCAGGAACTGCGCTTCCCCTCGAGGGCCGAGACATTCGTCAAGACCAATGTCGCGGTCTTCGCGCTCGCGGCGCTCGTCGTCTTTCCGTTCGTCATGCTCGGCGCCCTCGGGCCCGGTGGATCGCTGAAGTGGATCAACAACTACGGCATCCAGATCCTGATCTATGTGATGCTGGGCTGGGGCCTCAACATCGTGGTCGGTCTCGCGGGCCTGCTGGACCTCGGCTACGTCGCCTTCTATGCCGTGGGGGCCTATTCCTATGCCCTGCTGTCGACCACCTACGGACTGTCCTTCTGGATCTGTCTGCCGCTGTCGGGGATCCTGGCGGCGTTCTGGGGGATGCTGCTCGGTTTCCCGGTCCTGAGGCTGCGCGGCGACTACCTCGCCATCGTGACGCTGGCCTTCGGGGAGATCATCCGTATCGTCCTCATCAACTGGACCGACGTCACCAACGGCTATGCCGGCATCGCCTCCATTCCGCGCGTCACCTTCTTTGGTGTGCCGTTCACGGACGACGACGAGGGCTTCGCCCATCTCTTCGGCATCGCCTACTCGCCGATCCACAGGACGATCTTCCTGTTCTACCTCATCCTCGCACTCGCCCTGCTGACCAATTTCGTCACCATGCGGCTGCGGCGGCTGCCGGTGGGGCGCGCCTGGGAAGCGCTGCGCGAGGACGAGATCGCCTGCCGATCCCTCGGCATCAACACGGTCAACACCAAGCTCACCGCCTTCGCGCTCGGCGCCATGTTCGGGGGCTTCGCCGGCTCCTTCTTCGCCGTGCGGCAGGGGTTCGTCAGCCCCGAGAGCTTCACGTTCATCGAATCGGCCACCATCCTGGCCATCGTGGTCCTCGGCGGGATGGGCTCGCAGATCGGCGTCGCCATCGCGGCGACGGTGCTGATCGGCGGCACCGAGATCCTGCGCGAGCTGGATTTCCTCAAGCGGATCTTCGGCGAAGGCTTCGATCCGGTGCAATATCGCATGCTGATCTTCGGCACCGGCATGGTGGTGATGATGATCTGGAAGCCGCGCGGCATCATCGCGACGCGGGAGCCCTCCATCATCCTCAAGGAGCGCAAAACCATCTCGGGCGACATGGTCAAGGAGGGACACGGCTGATGCGCTGGCAGAGCGACCCGCTGCTCGTCGTCGAACATCTGACCATGCGGTTCGGCGGCCTCGTCGCCGTCAACGGCCTGAGCTTCCAGGTGGGCCGCGGCGACATCACCGCGCTGATCGGCCCGAACGGCGCCGGCAAGACCACCGTGTTCAACTGCGTGACCGGGTTCTACAAGCCCACCGAGGGCCGGCTGGCCCTCGCTCGCAAGGGTGTGGCGGCCCCGGCCGACGTCATGGATCTGACGCGCTCCGGCGCCCGTCACGGCCAGGGGCGCAGGAACGAACTCTTCCTCCTCGAGCGCATGCCCGACCACGAGATCTCCCGCAAGGCGAAGGTGGCGCGCACCTTCCAGAACATCCGGCTCTTCACCGGCATGACGGTGCTCGAGAACCTGATGGTGGCGCAGCACAACCCGCTGATGGTCGCCTCCGGCATGACCTTCCTCGGCGTGCTCGGCATCGGCGGCTACGAGGCCAAGGAACGGGAGGCGGTGGAGAAAGCCAGGTTCTGGCTCGACCGCATCGGCCTCGTGGGCCGGGCCGACGACCCGGCCGGGGATCTGCCCTACGGCGCCCAGCGGCGGCTCGAGATCGCCCGCGCCATGTGTACCGATCCGGTGCTGCTGTGCCTCGACGAGCCCGCGGCCGGCCTCAACCCGCGGGAATCGCTGGAGCTCAACACGCTGCTGCGCATGATCCGCGAGGATCACGGCACCTCGGTGCTGCTGATCGAGCACGACATGTCGGTCGTGATGTCGATCTCCGACCATGTGATCGTGCTCGACTACGGCACCAAGATCGCCGACGGCACGCCCGACCTCGTGCGCAACGACCCGAGGGTGATCGCGGCCTACCTCGGCGTCGCGGACGACGAGGTCGACGAGGTCGAGGCGGAGATTTCCGCATGAGCGTGCTGGTCGCCCCCACGCTCGAGCGCCGCCGACCGGACGCGGCGCCGCTTCTCGGCATCCGCGGCGTGCAGACGTTCTACGGCAAGATCATCGCCCTCAAGGGCGTCGACCTCGATGTCCACGAGGGCGAGATCGTCACCCTCATCGGCGCCAACGGGGCCGGGAAGTCCACGCTGATGATGACGATCT
This sequence comes from uncultured Lichenihabitans sp., assembly GCA_964236485.1. Classification (GTDB taxonomy): domain Bacteria; phylum Pseudomonadota; class Alphaproteobacteria; order Rhizobiales; family Beijerinckiaceae; genus Lichenihabitans. The sequence continues at coordinate 3,182 of CAXSEU010000035.1, forward strand.
TCGGCAACCCGAGGGCCCGGGAGGGGAGCATCTCCTTCGACGGGCGCGACATCACCCGCCTGCCGACGCACGAGATCGCCCGGCTCTCGATCGCCCAGTCGCCGGAGGGGCGGCGCATCTTCCCGCGCATGACCGTCTATGAAAACCTGCAGATGGGCGCCTCGATCAACAGGTTCGCCCATTTCGATCAGGACCTGGAGCGGATGTTCGCGCTGTTTCCGCGCCTCAAGGAGCGGGTTCAGCAGCGGGGCGGCACCCTGTCGGGTGGCGAGCAGCAGATGCTGGCCATCGCCCGCGCGCTGATGAGCCGGCCGCGCCTGCTGCTGCTCGACGAACCCTCGCTCGGTCTCGCGCCGCTGGTGGTGAAGCTCATCTTCGACGCCATCCGCGATCTCAACAAGACCGAGGGGCTGACGGTGTTTCTGGTCGAGCAGAACGCCTTCCATGCGCTGAAGCTGGCCGACCGGGGATACGTCATGGTCAACGGCGTCATCACCATGTCGGGCACCGGCAAGGCGTTGCTGAGCAGGCCCGAGGTGAGGGCGGCCTACCTCGAAGGGGGGCACGGGTGATGGGCGGACTGCTGTTTTCCCACGAGCCGTCCGGGCTTTGGAGCTTCCTGATCTTCACGGTGGCACTCGGCGGGCTCGGCGCCTGGGCGACCGGGCGGGCCTTCGCCTCGACCTGGCGCTCACCCTGGATGCTGATCCCGGCCCTGGTGGTTCTCGCGATGGCGGTGCGCTTCCTCCATTATGCCAGCGGCGGGGAAGACCTTCTCTCGATCCAGTATTACGTCGTGGCGCTGATCGTGGGGGCGCTCCTTGGCGCCTTCGGCTTCCGGTCGCAACGCGCACAGCAGATGGCAAGGCAATATTCCTGGCTGTTCAGGCGAGCCGGACCGATGGGCTGGAGCGTCAAATGATGTCTTGCCCGAGGCGTGCCGATTGCTCCGGTGGTTAATGCCTGATTTAACGTGACATTGGGATGAGGCCGCTTCACGATCCTTCGGATCTGGTGGCTGGCGCGGGCCTGAGGGCCACGCGCGCGGAATGAGGGAGCGACCGGCGGAGCAGGACCTTCGCGGCGCATCCGATTGCAAGGCCGCGAGGCCGGGTTTCAAGAAAGGGAATTGAACGCGATGAATCATCTGAAGTTTTCCGGTCTGGTCCTGGCCGCGGGTCTGGCCTTCTCGGGTGCCGCCCAAGCGGCGGATTTCAAGCTCGGCGTGGCCGGCCCCATCACCGGCCCCAACGCTGCCTTCGGGGCACAGTTGCAGAACGGCACCCAGCAGGCGGTCGACGACCTCAATGCCAAGGGCGGCATCCTCGGCGACAAGATCACGCTGGAGGTCGGCGATGACGTGTCGGACCCCAAGCAGGGTGTCTCGGTCGCCAACAAGTTCGTCGGCGATGGCGTCAAATATGTCGTCGGCCACTTCAATTCGGGCGTGACGATCCCGGCATCCGACGTCTATCTCGAAAACGGCATGCTGATGATCACCCCCTCGGCCACCAACCCGGCCCTGACCGAGAAGGGCAAGTGGGACGTGTTCCGGACCTGCGGCCGCGACGATCAGCAGGGAGCGACCGCCGCGAAATACATCGAGGACAACTTCAAGGATAAGAAGATCGCCATCCTCCACGACAAGACCACCTACGGCAAGGGACTTGCCGACGCCACGATGGCGGCGCTCGCCAAGGCCGGCATCAAGCCCGCGCTTTACGAAGGCGTGAACACCGGCGAGAAGGATTACTCGGCCGTCGTGTCGAAGGTGAAGGCGGCGGGTGCCGACCTTATCTATTGGGGCGGCCTGCATCCCGAAGGCGGCCTCATCCGTCGACAGATGACCGACCAGGGCATCACGGCCCCGATGATGTCGGGCGACGGCATCACCGACAACGAGTTCGCCGCCATCGCGGGACCCGGCGCGGAAGGCACCTTGATGACCTTCCCGCCCGATCCCAAGAACAAGCCGACCGCGGCCACGGTGGTGAAGGAGTTCCAGGCCAAGAACTTCGATCCGCAGGCCTATACGCTCTACAGCTACGCGGCCGTGCAGGTCTTGGCGCAGGCGGCCGAAGCGGCGAAATCCGTCGATCCCAAGAAGATGGCCGAGAAGATGCACTCCGGCATGACCTTCCATACCGTGGTCGGCGACTTCAGCTACGACAAGAAGGGCGATCTGACGAAGTCGGACTACGTCATGTACACCTGGAAGAAGCAGCCGGACGGCAAGATCACCTATATCGAGAACAATTGATCCCAACCTCGACCGGAGAACAATGAGCAAAGCCCGCCCGCAAGGCGGGCTTTGTCACATTGCGGCGCTGCAAACGGTGGTTGCCCTCGAGGCGGCTCACCGGAAGCCCTGCGTGGGGCTCGGATGCTCGTCACCCGAGCCGGGCGAGACCCGGAAATGTCTCGATCAGCCAGAACGAAAGGCTCTGCATGCCGCCGGTCAGGAAGGCGACGCCGGTCAGCACCAGCAGCACGCCGGCCAGCTTCTCGACGGTCGCGAAATGTGATCGGAACCGCTTCAGGAAGGCCGTGAAGGCGCCGATCGCCACGGCGGCGATGACGAACGGCACGCCGAGACCCAGCGAATAGGCGCCGAGCAGCGCCGCGCCCCGCGCCACCGTGGCTTCCGATCCGGCCACGGCCAGGATCGCCGCGAGGATAGGCCCGATGCACGGCGTCCAGCCGAATGCGAAAGCCAGCCCCATGACGTAGGCGCTCCAAAGACCCGGGGGTCTGCGCACGTCCACCCGTGCCTGGCGGTAGAGGAAGTCCAGGCGGAACAGGCCGGTGAAATGCAGCCCCATTACCACGATGGCAAGACCCGCCGCGAACGAAAGCGGTTCGTTGAAGCGCCGCAGCAGCGCGCCGAACGCCGACGCTGTCGCACCAAGGGTGACGAAGACGGTGGAAAAGCCGGCGCAGAAGAGCAGACTCGCCACGAGGGCGTCTCGCCTCGCCCCGGAGGCGTCGCGGCCCTGCAGGTCGTCGAGCGTGGTCCCGGCCAGGAAGCACAGGTAGGGCGGCACGAGCGGCAGGACGCAGGGGCTGAGGAAGGAGATGAGGCCCGCCAGAACGGCAGCCGGGAAGGAGACGTCGGTCGACATGGTCCCCCGTAGCCGATCCTTAGGAGCAAAAGGAAGCCTCTTCGAAGCCGCGTCGCCCCCGGGAGACAGCGCGAAGCTTTTTCGACGCACGCCGCACACCGGTACGGCGTCAACCAATTTTGCAGGTTTTCGCGTTATTAAGGCTAACGCAGACGGACGGCGGAGGTTGTGGTGCGACGACTGGTTCTGGCTTTGACGGCGTTGGCCGGTCTCGCGGGCCTCGGCTCGTCGGGTGCCGAGGCGGCGTCCGACATTCCCTACTATACGCTGAACTACGCCAAATACGATTATACCTACGGCTGGGAAGAAAGGCAGGCACGTCGCTTCGCCAGCTTCTACTGGGACGCTCAGCGCTACTGCCGCTATCGGACGGGGTGGAACGGACCGGGCGCCTACCACGTCGGCACGAGATCTCGACGCGGGCAGGGCTGGGATGGCGGCTATCCTTGGCAGGGTCCCGGAACGCCGGCCGACCATGACGACGAGCAGAACTTCGCAGAGTCGCAGGTCGCCTATGCGCGCGAGTTCGGCCGAGGCCCGTTCTGCGGAGCCCGCCGATACCATCGGCGCCACCACGCGGTGGTGCTGCGCCGCAAGGATTGATCCTCGAGGCATCGGGGTCGGGACGCGCCTGGTTCCGGGGCCGGCCCCGGGCATGACCGCCGACGCTCCGTTCAGGCGACCGGTTCCGCCCCTATCCGAACCGCTCGGCCCGATAAGGCGCCGGGTCGGTGAAAGGAGTCTCGCCCGTCATCTGCTCGGCCAGGAGCCGCCCGGATACGGGACCCAGCGTCAGCCCATGGTGCTGATGGCCGAAATCGAACCAGAGGTTGGCGTGTCCGGGCGCCTTGCCGAGCACCGGCAGCATGTCGGGCAGGCAGGGCCGCGCACCCATCCAGGGCTTGTCCTCGACCGCCTCGGCCAGCGGGAAGAGCTTGCGGGCGAGGGGTTCGGCCCGGCTCATCTGCACCGGCGTTGGCGGAGAATCGCGTAGCGCGAACTCGGCGCCCGTGGTGAGGCGGATGCCCCGGCTCATCGGGGCGAGCAGGAAGCCGCCATCGATGTCGAGCACGGGCCGGTTCAGCACGGCATTCCCTCTGGGCCGGAAATGCCAGTGATACCCTCGCTTGACCGCGAAGGGCAGCGCGTAGCCGAGCTTCGTGAAGACGACGTCCGACCAGGGGCCGAGCGAGATCACCGCATCCCGGACGCTGGCCGGTCCTTCCTCGGTGTCGACTGTCCATCTCGCGCCATCCTGCGTCAGTGTTCTCGCGTCCCCCTGCACGAAGCGCCCGCCGCGACGCATGAAGAGGTCGTTGTAGGCGCGCACCAGGGCGCCGGGATCGGAGACCGAGCCGGGATCGCGGAAGTGCAGGGCGCCGATCAGCCCCTCGCCGAGGTGAGGCTCGAGGGCCGCGAGCGCGGCGGGATCGAGGCGGTCGATGTGGAGCCCATAGGGACCGAGCCGTTCCGCATCCGCAAAGGCCTTGTCGCGGCTCGAGGCGGTGCGGAAGCCCTTCAGCCAGCCCGCTCTGCGCAGGAGATGCGTCGAGCCGGACGCCTCCATCAGCGCCTCGTGCTCCAGCAGCGACCGCTCGATCAGCGGCCGCGACGCGGCGGCGATGCGGGCGATGTTGCCCGGCGAGGACGCCAGGAAGTAGCGCAGGAGGAACGGCGCGATCTTCGGCAGGGCGCCGAGGTGGTAGTGCGCGTCCGTCGATCGATTGAGCCCGTAGCGCAGCACCGAGCCGAGATCGCGCGGGAACATATAGGGAAAGATCGAGCTGCGTTCGATCAGCCCGGCGTTGCCGTAGCTCGTCTCATCCCCGGCGGCGGCGTTCTTGTCGACGAGGATGACGCTGCGGCCCCGCTGCTGGAGATGCAGCGCGGCGGAAACGCCGATGATGCCCGCACCCAGCACCGCGACATCGGCTTTCAAGACCATCGATCCCCCGTTTCGCGCTTCGTCCCTCGGCCCGGGCTCGACGCAGGCGCGGCTCGAGCGGGCAGGGCAATCGGTTGAAGCTCTTCCGCCCTCGTGGTGAGCCTGTCGAACCACGAAGCGGCCCCTCCGTTCTTCGACAGGCTCAGGACGAGGGGCCTTTTTGCTGATTACCGATGGCCCTGCCCGAACGGGAGCATGCGCTTCCGTATCCTCCGGAGGTGCATTACGGTAGGGCCGAATTCGCCGCGCGGCTACCGACGGTCGCAAGAGGCGGGCGGCGATGCGGGACATGGGAGGTTCGTGCGATGGCCATGGAGATGAAGGGCGAGGTCGTTCTTCCGGCGACTCGGGAGATCGTTTGGGCGAAGCTCAACGACCCCGAGACCCTCAAGGCCTGCATTCCCGGCGTACAGACGCTGGAAAGGGTGAGTGAACACGGCTTCACGGCCTCCACCAGAATGAAGATCGGTCCGGTGAGCGCCACCTTCAAGGGACGGGTGGAACTCTCGAACATCGATCCGCCCAACGGCTACCGGATCAGCGGCGAGGGCGAGGGCGGCATCGCTGGCTTTGCGAAGGGGGGCGCCGACGTCACGCTCACCGAGGTGCCGGAAGGCACGAAACTCTCCTACGACGTGCAGGCCAATGTGGGCGGCAAGATCGCCCAGATGGGATCGCGCCTCATCGACGGCGTCGCCAAGAAGACCGCCGACCAGTTCTTCGCCACCTTCGCGGCGGAATGCGCGAAGTAGGGAGGCGCGGAGGGTTCTGCCCGAGTCGATTTGAGATCCATTAGGGGTGGGGAGCGGACATTGGCGGCGACGCCGAAAGCGGACTCGAGGCCCGCAGCTACTTGCATCGACTTTGGGTGCACCCAAAGCGAACCAGCGGCTCCGGCACCTTCCGCCCAGTTGCAGAAGTTCGTGACTACTCCTTCCGGTCATAGAAGCGGACATTGCCTCTGCCCGACGAGCGTGCGAAGCTATCGGCCTGTTAACTTCCAGCGTAGACTTGGAAGCGCACGATCGCTTCGTTCGAGTCGTGATTGCTTTGTTCGCGCAACGTCGCCCGCAAGTACGGATCGAATGGGAAGGATGCACCGATGGCAATGCCAGACGTTCGGCAACTAGCAGGATGCGCACAAGTGGACGGCGTTACGAGGAGAGCGAAGGAGTTGGCGGGTGCCTAGCGACAATCCCCCACTCGTCAATTCGCTCGCTTGGCTACTCGATCCCGTACTACCGGAGACCTTCCTGACAGAGCATTGGGAATGCGCCCCGCTATTCGTTTGCCGATCCAATCCTCACTATTATGCCGGGCTTCCGGGCCTGGGGAATGTCGACGAGCTAATCACCGCGACCACCTCGCGCTCGTTCGGCACCGAGGATGTCCGCATCCTGCGCACCGACGAGGCGGGCGAGCTCTCTGCCCAAACGCCGGGGTCGCTCGATAACGGCCTGCCTGACATCCAGGCGATGTACCGCGACTACCAGCAAGGCTGCTCGCTGGCGATCAACCATCTCCATCGGCGTTCAGCTGCGCTGTCATTGTTGAGCGGCACGCTCGAAGGCGATCTTCACCACCAGGTCGGCATCAATCTCTATCTGACGCCGCGAGCATCCCAAGGGTTCCGCCCGCACGTCGATACCCACGACGTCTTCGTGCTTCAGGTCCACGGCACCAAGGACTGGTTCTTTGCCGAACCACTGGAGCCGCTGCCGCTCGCGTCCATGAAGGTCGAGTGTGATCGTCGTCCGCTCGAATACCGGAAGATCACGCTCAGCCCGGGCGATCTCCTTTATCTACCGCGCGGCTTTCCGCATTTTGCGCGGACGAACCATGCCTCCTCTCTCCACTATACAGTCGGAATCGAACCCTATCGCTGGGTCGATCTCGTTTCCGAGGCGCTGCAGCAAGTGGCGCAGGAGGACGCAGCCTACCGGCATGCCCTGCCGCCCGGCTTCTGTGGCCGCCCCGCAGATCGACGCATACTACTCGATTATGCCAATGCGCTCGTTGACCGGCTGCACGACGATACCTTTGCCGAACGTTTGCGGCAGCGAATGGAATCGCGGCGGCTGAGGTCGGGCAAGGCAACTGCATCGGGTCATTTCGCGTCCCTCGACAACGCTTTTGATCTCAGCGCCAAGTCAACCGTAGTCCACTTCCCCGGCGTTCATTGCCGCGTGCGCGAAACCGACGAGTCTGCCATTATTGACTTCACTGGGAACTTCGTTTCCGGACCTGCCTCCCTGGCGCCCGCTCTGCGCTTCGTAGCTACGACCCGGCGGTTTGCGGTCGGCGATCTGCCGGGCGCGTTGTCCGTCCCTGACAAGATCGACCTCGTTCAGCGCCTGATCGGCGAAGGACTATTGCAAATCGCCGTGTCCTGCAGTCAACTCCCACCGAAAGAGATTGTGCAATGAGCGAAGATCCTCTCGAGCATTCGATCAAACACGGCGGCCCGATCGCGGGTAGCGGCATGCCCGATGATGCCGAGCTGTTCTTTCGGGAATGGTGGACGAGCCTCGAATTTCAGGATGCCCGCTATCACGAGAAGACCGCGCTGCGGTCGATCGGGTCGCCGCTTGCGCTACCACAGGGCTTCGCGGTCAGGTTCCTAGAGAATAACGATAGCGAGCTCAACGTCGTGCTACCGGCCCCGGCCACGACCGCATCCGACTATGTCTCGAAGACCGAGGTGAGCCCGTCGCTCCGCGAGGTGCTCCAGTCCCGGACAGCGCGGGCGCCTGGGTGGACGTTATTCAAAGACGACTGGAACCTCACGGACTCGGGCACTGATTTCGGCCTGATAACGATCGCTCCGCCCGGCTGAACGCAGTTGAGACTGCGGCGCTTGCACACTCGGTGTGCACTGCCCTTCGGCGGCAAGGGGCAAGCGGGCGACCAGCTATATGACGGAACCAGCACGGAACATTCCTGCCACGAAGCTGCTGCACCACGAGTGGCATGAAACGAATCGGCAGCTTTCCAGCAGACGGTTCCCACAAGCAGTCGGACCGCTCACCACCATATACGGCCGATCTGGCCGGTTCGTTCGGGAATGCCTCAAGCGCGCCGAAGAAGCGGCCTGATCTTCAGTCCCGTGACTGGTTTTCCCGAGGGCACTTTCGTTAGCATTCATTCAGCGGCGAAATCCATGCCTATGACGGATTGCCACGCTTGTGCCAGTCGCCTCTGCGGCCGAACATCCGCTTGACCCCTGTTTGCGGCCGTTCCAAAGTCGCGGCCAATCGGAGCCGTGCTGCGTCAGGGGTATGCCCGCGTCCGGCTCGAATGACACCGGGAGGGTGCATGCAGACCGTATCCATGACGATGAACGGCAAGGCCGTGAAAGCCGACATCGACTCGCGGACACTTCTGGTCCAGTTCATCCGCGACAACCTGCGGCTTACCGGAACCCACGTGGGTTGTGACACCAGCCAGTGCGGTGCCTGCGTGGTCCATATCGACGGCAAGGCCGTGAAGGCCTGCACCACGCTGGCGCTGTCCTGCGAGGGGTCGAGCGTGACCACCATCGAGGGTCTGGCGCAGGGCGCGGCGCTGCATCCGATGCAGGAGGCTTTCCGCGAGCACCACGGCCTTCAGTGCGGCTTCTGCACGCCGGGGATGATCATGACCGCGGTGGACATGGTCAATCGCAAGGGCAACGACCTTGACGAGCACCTGATCCGGGAAGAACTCGAAGGCAATATCTGCCGCTGCACGGGCTATCACAACATCGTCAAGGCCGTCGCGGCCGGGGCCAAGAACATGGCGGGCCACGGCGCCGCGCCCGCCATCGCGGCGGAATGATCGACGCCTGACCGCACCATCGTCGCCCCAGCCGGAGCGGGGCGTTGCTCTATACTGAGAGCGCGCCCGACAACGAAACGACCGGCTCCGTTCACCGTTTCGGAGGAAACCATGACTGCTACCGGCGTCGGCGCCTCGATCAAGCGGCGTGAAGACCATCGCTACATCACCGGAAAGGGCAATTACGTCGACGACGTCAATCGGCACGGCCAGGCCTACGCCTATTTCCTGCGCTCGCCCCACGCGCATGCGAAAATCAAGTCGATCGAGACCGCGGCGGCATCCGGCTCGCCCGGTGTGCTCGCGGTCTTCACCGGGGACGATCTCGCGGCCGACAAGGTCGGAGGCCTGATCTGCGGCTGGATGATCCATTCGAAGGACGGATCGCCCATGAAGGCCGGGCCCCATCCGGCGCTGGCGCAGGGCAAGGTCCGCTACGTCGGCGACCATGTGGCCGTGGTGATCGCCGAGACCTACGCGCAAGCCAAGGACGCGGCCGAGGCTGTCGCCGTCGACTACGACGTTCTGCCCGCGGTCGCGGATACGGCCTCGGCGCGAAAGGCCGGCGGCGAGCCCGTGCACGAGGTTGCGTCCGACAATACGGTGTTCGAGTTCCACCTCGGCAACAAGGACGAGACCGAGGCCGCCTTCGCGCGGGCCGCGCATGTCACCAAGCTCGACATCGTCAACAACCGGCTGATCCCCAACGCCATGGAGCCGCGCGCCGCGGTCGGCGACTACGATGCCGGCACCGACAGCTTCACGCTTTACACAACCAGCCAGAACCCGCATGTGGCCCGGCTTGTGCTGTCGGCCTTCATCGGCATCGCGCCCGAGCATAAGCTGCGGGTGATCGCGCCCGACGTCGGCGGCGGTTTCGGCTCCAAGATCTTCATCTATGCCGAGGAGACGGTCTGCGTCTGGGCGGCCAAGAAGGTCGGCCGGCCGGTGAAATGGACCGCCGACCGGACCGAGGCCTTCCTGTCGGACGCGCATGGCCGCGACCACGTCACCCATGCCGAACTCGCAACCGACGCCGACAACCGGATCATCGGGTTGAGAGTGCATACCATTGCCAACCTCGGCGCCTATCTTTCGACCTTCTCGTCCGCGGTGCCGACCTATCTCTATGCTCCGCTCCTGTCCGGGCAATACGACATCCCGGCCATCTATGCCGAGGTCGATGCCGTCTACACCAACACGGCCCCCGTCGATGCCTACCGGGGTGCCGGCCGTCCCGAGGCGACCTTCGTCATCGAGCGCATCGTGGAGGTAACGGCCCGCGAGCTCGGGCTCGACCCGGCGGAGTTCCGCCGCAAGAACTTCGTCACCAGCTTCCCGCATCAGACGCCTGTCATCATGTGCTACGACGCCGGCGATTACGGCGCCTCGCTCGACAAGGCGCTGAACCTTGCCGACTACAAGGGTTTTGCCGCGCGACGGGCCGAGTCCGAGCGGCGTGGCAAGCTGCGCGGGATCGGCTTTTCGGCCTACATCGAGGCTTGCGGCATCGCGCCTTCGGCGGCGGTGGGTTCCCTCGGGGCCGGTGTCGGGCTCTGGGAATCGGCGGAAGTGCGGGTCAATCCGGTCGGCACCGTCGAGGTACTGACGGGGTCGCACAGCCACGGCCAGGGTCACGAGACCACCTTCGCGCAGCTTGTCTCCGGCCGGCTCGGCATCCCGATCGAGAACGTTTCGATCGTCCATGGCGACACCGACAAGGTGCAGATGGGGATGGGCACCTATGGGTCCCGCTCGGGTGCGGTCGGCATGTCGGCCATCGTCAAGGCGCTCGACAAGGTCGAGGCCAAGGCCAAGAAAGTGGCGGGCCACGTGCTCGAGGCCTCGC
>CAXSEU010000036.1:0-3448 GCA_964236485.1 uncultured Lichenihabitans sp.
CCCCACGCCCCACCCCGCGACACCGGTCGGCGGCGGCACGAGCGTGCCGCGGCTGGAAGACCAGATGAGCGGCGGTCCGCCCACGGAAGCGGAGCTCAAATGGAGTGCCGTCGGCACGTCGCAGCCAGCCTCCTCGACGGAGCCGCTCAAGCATTGTGCCCCCGCCGACGCTGCCGACCCGAGCAGAGGAAGCACCATCAGCACCGCCGAAAGGATTCGCATCGCCGATTCTCCATGTTCCGCCCGAAAAGGAATGGCAGGATATGGTTTACGACTTCCTTTTTAGTATCGCGAGACGGCCGTGCTTCGAGACCTTCCCGCGGACCTCCTCGGCATAGAGCGGGCGATTGCAAGGAGCAGTGTTTAAGCGCTGCGCATGGCACTCAAATCGTGCATCGACTGCCGCAAGGCCGGATAGAGCCGGGCATAGATGCGGAACATTTCGTCGTAGACGCGCTTCCGTTCCATGTCCGGCTTGGCCCTAGACAACAGGGAAACCCACTTGTCGTCGCTGTCGCGGTCGATCAGGCCGATGCCGAGGGCCGCGAGTCTGGCGGCGCCGAGCGACGCCTCGACATTCTCCTTGATGGTGAAAACCGGATAACCGGTCACGTCGGCGACGATCTGCATCCAGAGATCCGAGAAAGCGGCGCCACCAACGACGATCAGGCGCGGATCGAGCGCGACGCTCCCCTTGGCGCCGGCTTCCATGTTGTGGCGCAACGCGAAGGTCACACCCTCCAGGACGGCCCGGTAAAGATGGGCCCGCGTGTGGAAGAGGTTGAGGCCGACGAAGGCACCGCTGGCCCGCGCATCCCAGACGGGGCTGCGCTCCCCCATCAGATAGGGGAGGAAGACGACGCCTTCCGAACCAGCAGCGATCCCTCGGGCGGTCTCCTCCAGGAGGGCGTGAGGATCGCGCCCGCCCGCCCGCCCGGCCTCCACCTCCGCTTGGCAGAATTGTTCGCGATACCACGACACCGAAGCACCCGCCGTGCTGGCGCCCCCGAACACATAGAGGTCGTCCCGAGCCTTGGTGACATAGGGCATGCTGATGAGCCCGTCGCGCGCATCCGCGGTCGGCGCGAGGAAGCCCCAGCACATCGAGGTGCCGATCATGGCCACGTGCTGTCCGGGCCGGGATACCCCCGCCGCGTAGGTCGCGATGGCGGCATCGACACCGCCGGCGATGATCGGCGTTCCCTCGGCGAGGCCGAGGCGGGCCGCCCATTGCGGGAGGAGACCCCCGACCCGATCGGTCGAGGCGACGAGCCGCTTCGGCATCATGCGAGCCGGAATGCCGAGCGCCTCGAGCATTTCGACGGACCAGTTGCGACCTTCCACATCATAGATGCCGCCGATGTTCCCCGCCGACGAATGATCGACAGCGGTCTCTCCGGTGAGCCGATAGGCCACATAGGCGTTGGGCGGCAGAAAGTACTGGGTCTTGTCCCAGATGTCGGGACGATTGTCCCGGAGCCATAGGATCTTCGTGAAACCATAGTAGCTGTCGACACCGTTGCCAGTGACGGCGTAGAGCCGGTCGAGGTCCACATGCGCCCTCACCCAATCGACCTGTCCTTCCGCCCGGCGGTCCATCCAGATCAGGCAGGGGTGGAGCGGCTTCATGTCGGCGTCGACGGGAATTCCGGACCCGCCGTAAAGGCTTGAGATGCACACGGCCTTGATGTGCATGGCATCGAGCGGAGCCCCGCTGTTGGGCTCCGCCGCTTTGGCGACGCAAGCGGACAGACAATCGACGACGGCGTCGAACCAGACGGAGGGCCATTGCTCGGCCCAGTTCGGGCGAGGTGTATCAGGCGCGTAGCTGACCGCATGTTGCGCCACGATGGTGCCGTCTTGACGCACCAACAGAGCTTTGGTGCTCTGTGTCCCGATATCGACGCCGATGACGTGGTCCATGAAGGCAAGTCCGGTATCGCTGCTGACGGCCGCCGTGCCTCACCGGCAAAGCGGCCCACGGTAATTTGACCGAGTCCCGCGGTTTGGCAAGCGACGGGCGAAGAGGTCGCCGCCCGTCAGTCCTGCCCGCGATCGTCGAGCGTGAAGCCGATCTTCAGGGTCACCTGGAAATGCTTCACTTCCCCGCCTTCGAGATGACCGCGGGTTTCGACAACCTCGAACCAGCCGATGTGGCGGATCGTCTTGGAAGCGTCGGCGATCGCGCCCTTGATGGCATCCTCGATGCTGCTCGGCGAGGAACCCACGACTTCGATGACCCGGTAGGTATGGTCCGACATGCGATGTTCCATTCTGATGATGCCAAGGGAGATCCTGGCTTTCGGCATCATCAACGCCAGCGCCGCGCATTTGGCCTCATTCCGACGCCGTTTTTTTGATCCCTAGCCTATCATCGGCAGGTCCAGGCCCTGCTCCCGGGCACAATCGACGGCGCTCTCGTACCCCGCGTCGGCATGACGCATGACGCCCGTCGCGGGATCGTTGGTCAGGACGCGCTCCAGCCGTCTAGCCGCCGCCTCCGTCCCGTCCGCGACCACCACCATGCCGGCATGCTGAGAGAAGCCCATGCCGACGCCACCGCCATGGTGCAGCGACACCCAGGTCGCGCCAGACGCACAATTGAGCAGGGCGTTCAGGAGCGGCCAGTCGGAAACGGCGTCGGACCCGTCCCGCATGGCTTCGGTCTCGCGGTTGGGCGAGGCGACGGATCCCGAATCGAGGTGATCGCGCCCGATGACCACTGGCGCTTCGAGTTCGCCGCTGCGGACCATCTCGTTGAACGCGAGGCCGAGCTTGGCTCGCTGGCCGAGCCCGACCCAGCAGATGCGCGCCGGCAACCCCTGGAAGCTGATGCGCTCGCGGGCCATGTCGAGCCAGCGGTGCAGATGCGGATCGTCGGGAATGACCTGTTTGACCTTGGCGTCCGTCTTGTAGATATCCTCGGGATTGCCTGAAAGCGCCGCCCAGCGGAACGGCCCGACGCCGCGACAGAACAGCGGCCGGATATAGGCCGGAACGAAGCCCGGGAAGTCGAAGGCTCCATCGAGACCCATCTCCTTTGCCATTTGGCGGATATTGTTGCCGTAGTCGAACACCGGCACGCCCGCGCGATGAAAATCGAGCATCGCGCCGACATGCACGGCCATCGAGCGCTTGGCCGCCTCGGTGACGAGGGCGGGCTCGAAGCGGGCGCGCTCGCGGTACTGCTCCCAGGTCCAGCCGGCCGGCAGATAGCCGTTCAGCGGGTCATGGGCCGAGGTCTGGTCGGTGACGAGATCGGGCCGGACGCCGCGCCGCACGAGTTCGGGGATGACCTCTGCGGCGTTGCCGAGAAGTGCGATCGACGCGGCTTCCCCGGCGGCACAATGGCCTTGGATCAGCCCAAGCGCGTCGTCGAGGTCTCTCGCCTGCTTGTCGACGTAGCGCGTGCGAAGGCGAAAATCGATGCTGGACTGACGACATTCGA
>CAXSEU010000036.1:3458-7265 GCA_964236485.1 uncultured Lichenihabitans sp.
GCCCCGCCCATGCCACCGAGGCCTGCCGTTAGGATCCAGCGTCCGGCAAGGCTGCCGCCGCAGTGCTGCCGCCCGGCTTCGACGAAGGTCTCGTAGGTTCCCTGCACGATGCCCTGGCTGCCGATGTAGATCCAGGAGCCGGCCGTCATCTGGCCGTACATCATCAGACCTTCGGCATCGAGCGTGTTGAAGTGGTCCCAAGTGGCCCAGTGCGGCACGAGGTTGGAATTGGCGATCAGCACGCGCGGTGCATCGGCATGGGTGCGAAACACACCGACCGGCTTGCCGGATTGGATCAGCAAGGTCTGGTCTTCGTCGAGACGCCGCAGCGCGGTCACGATCGCATCGAAACTCTCCCAATCGCGCGCGGCCCGCCCGATACCGCCGTAGACGACGAGTTCCTTCGGGTTCTCGGCAACCTCGGGGTCGAGGTTGTTCATCAGCATGCGCAGCGGGGCTTCGGTCAGCCAGCTCTTGGCCGACAGCGCGGTTCCGCGTGCGGCGCGGATCTCGACGTCGCGGTAGCGCGTGTTGCTCAGCATGCAAGGATCCCGAAAACAGCGCTCTCGAAGCGTCTGTACTCAGCTTAACGCAAGGCAGCCTCGGACAACACGGGCCGCTTCGCAAAGTGGCATCGATACACGTGATCCTCCCCAGTTTTACCGAGAAAGGAACCGTCTCGAGCGACCCCTGCCGAAGGTCCCTTCAAAGAATGACCTCCGGCAGCGTCGGCTCTCGGCGATGTTTTCTGGATCGCTTCACGGTCAAGTGCCGTGCGCCTATTGCCCCTCCACCATGCTTCGCATGGTCCCCCTCCCCCGTTTCGCGGGCGAGGATCACGCGCGCGCGATCTCCGCAAGATACCAGTCGATGTAGCGCAGCTCGTTGTATTCCATCGGAGCGACGGGACCCGGAACGTAGTAATGCGAGCTCACGCCCTTGCCCGTATGCTCGATGATGGCTTTGTCCTCGTCGGTGGTGACGGTCCAAAGCCACACGAGCTTGTCGAAATCGTAATCGACGCCCTCGACCGCATCGCTACGCACGAGCCAGATCAGTTCCATCTCGCTGGTGTCCGCCGTCTTCGGGGTGAAACGGTAGATCATGCCGTGGTCCGGGTAGCAGACGAGAAAGCTCGATCCCGCGACATGGATGGACGTGACGCCGCCGTCGTAAGCTTTGAATTCTCCCATCAGCGGCGCCACAGGCGAACCATCCTGGCTGCCGCTGGAAACGCCCTCGTAGAGCGCGTAGCGAAAGGCATGGATCGCCTCTTCGCCTTGCGCCGACGTCTGCCAGTGATTGCCGCTGCCGATATCGACGCCCAGCGTGGCGGTCCGCCGCTCCATGGCGGAGTTCATGGCCTCGATCTGTTCGGGCGGCGCCTGCAGGGCGTGCGTCAGCGAATATTCGGGATGAGCGGGCCCGCAGTGGTAGCATTCGACGTAATTCTCGACCGCCAGCTTCCAGTTGGCGCTGACTTCGTACGACCTGCGGTGAGCCACCTTGGCCTCACGCCAGCCGTAGCGGCCGCATGTCCCGTCGATCAGGCGACGCACGGTTGCGAAATTCAGCGGGTCATCGGCGAAGCTGATGAACAACAGGCCCGCCACCTCCTCGAGGTGGACCTTGCGCATCCCATGGGCCTTGAGATCGAAGTGCTTCGGCATGAGGCGAGCCGCCAGCAGGCTGCCGTCGAGCCGGTAGGTCCAGGCGTGATAAGGGCAGACGAAAGCCTTGGCGTTTCCCTCGCGCTCCGTGCAGACCTCGGCGCCGCGATGGCGGCAGACGTTCAGGAACGCGTTGAGCCGGCCGTCCTTGTCCCGCGCGATGACGACCGATTCCGCCTCGATGTCCACCCGGATGAAGTCGCCCGGCGCCGAGACCTGGCTCGCGTGGCCGGCACAATGCCAGTGACGGCGGAAGATGCGCTCCATGTCGCGCTCGAAGATGCGCCGATCCTTATAGAACGGCCGCTCGAGCGCGTAGCCGGGCCGGTGATTGGCGACCAGGCGATCGATCGGGTCAGCCTGCGGATCGATGCTGATCGGCGCTTCGATGCCCATAACGATCCCCCTGCCCGGTACGGCGCTCAATAGTGCGGCGGCGTGATGACCCAGACGACCTTGGTTGCCGTCAGGCCTGGATTGGTAAAGCGATGCGGCGTCGTGCTCTTGAAGGAAAAGCTGTCGCCGGTCTCAAGGTGGAAATGGCGCTCGCCGATCCAAAGGTCGAGTGACCCTTGAATGAGGAGGCCTGCCTCGGCGCCATCGTGGTGATAGAAGTCACTATCCGAGCCGGGCTCTATGGAGCTGAGCAGCAGTTCCAGTGGTCCGTTGAGGTCCGGCGAGAGCAGTTCCTCGTGGATGCCGGTTCCGGTGAAGGACATTCTCCGGCGCCCGGCCACCCGAACGATGACATCACGCTCGCCCGGCGGCCCCAAAACATCCGGCTGGAAGAACCAGTTCATGTGGACGCCAAGGAGGTCGGCGATGGTTTTCAACAGGCCGATCGGCAGCTTGGAGAGGTCCCGTTCGATCTGGCTGAGATAGCCGACCGAGATGCCAGCGGCGTCCGCCACGTGCTGCAGCGTAAAACCCTTCATCTTCCGCAACTGACGAATCTGCCCCCCGATCTGGAGCTCGTCCGCGGCCGTCGGGGTGGAGAACTCGTCCTCTGCGTCGACCGCCTTGGCCGCTGTGCCGCCCGTCCTCATGCGGTTCAGCTCCTCGGCCGTAGATTGTCGGGGTCGAACAGCGGCTCCCGGCCAACCGTCGCGGCGCAGAGATCGCCAAGGACTTCGACGTCGAGCTTGGTCCCCTCCCGGGCAAGATCCTGACGAACATAGGCGAGGGCGATGCTTTTTCCCAGGGTGAAGCTCCACCCCCCGGATGTGACGAGGCCGACGTTCTGCTCGGCGTGAAACACCGGCGAACAGAACGGCGCATCGGCGTCGCCCGGCTCATCGAGGGTGAGCGGAACGAAACGCTGCGCCACGCCGCGGTTGCGCTCCTCGACCAGCGCTTGCCGCCCGACGAAGTCGAGCTTCTGCAGCGACACGAAGCGATCGAGCGATGCCTCGAAGGGCGAGTAGCCGGACTCGATATCCACCTTCCAGCCCCGGTAGCCCTTGTCGAGCCTCATGCTGTCCATGGCGTAAAGGCCAAAGTCCCTGATGGCATAGGCGCGCCCGGCCTCGATCAGCGCATCGTAGATGGCTGTCATGTCGGCATTCGGCGGGTGAAGTTCCCAGCCGAGTTCGCCGACGTAATTCACCCGGATGGCCAGGACCTCCGCACCAGCGACAACGATCCGCTGCGCCGTGAGCCAGGGGAAGGCCTCGTTCGACAGGTCCGCCTCCGTCAGGTGTTTCAGCACATCGCGCGAGCGCGGTCCGGCGAGAACAAGACAGCCGGTCTCAAGCGTGGCATTGCGGATGTCCACCGAACCATCGTCCGGAAGGTTCGCCCCGAGGACATCGAGATCGTGCCATTCCGCCGAGGCTGAGCCCATCAGATAGAAGCTATGGCCCCCGGTACGCGTCACCGTGAACTCGCTGAGGATCTTGCCCTCGGGGCTCAAGGCGTAAGCCAGCGTGACGCGGCCGAGCGCCGGCAGGCGCGAGCAGAGCACGCGGTCGAGGTGCGCCTCCGCGCCGGGCCCGGAGACCTCGAGGCGGGTGAAACCGGGCAGGTCGAGTACGCCGACCCTCTGCCGCACGGCCTCGACTTCCTCGCCTACGACGCCCAGCCAGCTTTTGTGCCGGCGGAACGAGAGCGTGTGGCCCTCCACCCTTCGTTCGGGGTC
>CAXSEU010000036.1:7275-13829 GCA_964236485.1 uncultured Lichenihabitans sp.
CGGGCAGGGCGCGACGGACACGAACTGCCCGAAGAACGACCGCTGCGCGCGCCGAACTTCGCCCCCCGGCTCAGCAGCCGGTCGTAAAGAGGCGACGCCTTCAGCTTCCGCCCAGCTTCCCGTTCTTCGTACGGAAAGGCGGGGGCGTATTCGTTCTGATAGACTTCGACGGCCTTGGCGGCCGTGTAGGCCTGGTCGGCATAGCCGGTGTAGCGCCGGCGGTCGAAGGACCACAGGTCCCATTCGGGCGAGCCGTAAACCACCCATTCCGCCAGCGCCTTGCCGGCGCCACCCGCCTGGGTGATGCCGAACGAGAAGGTATTGGCGTGGAAGAAATTCCGCAGGCCATGCTCCGGCCCGAGGTAAGGGTTGCCGTCGGGTGAATAGGGTATCGGGCCATTCACGACGCGCTTGATGCCGGCCCTGGAAAGCGGCGGCACACGCGCCATGGCGGCCTCGATATAAGGCTCCAGCCTGTCGAGATCGTCGTTCCACAGCTTGAAGGAGAAGTCCTCCGGCAGCCCATCGAGCCACATGGGAGTGGCCTGCCATTCGTAAGGACCGAGGATGAAGCCTGAACGTTCCTGCCGGAGATAATAGGAAACGTCCGGGTCCCGCATCAGAGGAAGGCGCTCGTCGCGGGCCAGGAGTTCCGGGACGTCCTCGGTCACGAGATATTGGTGCGACAGCGTCACGATCGGCAGCGACCGGCCGATCAGGGTCATCACTTCGCCGGCCCGGTAGCCGGCCGCGTTGACGACGATTTCAGCGGCGATTTCGTCGCCCGTGGACGTCCTGATCCGCCACTCGCCGCCGGGCTGCTGAACGAGGCCGGTAACCTTGGTGAAACGCCGGATCTTGGCCCCGAGATCCCGCGCGCCCTTCGCCAGGGCCTGCGTCAACTGCGCCGGGTCGATGTCGCCGTCGTAAGGATCCCAGAGCGCGCCCTCGAGGTCGTCGAGGGTGATGAATGGATACTGTTGAAGGATCTCGGCTGGGCCGAGGATGTCGTAGTCCATGCCGTTGGCACGAGCCATCGCGCGGACATGCTTGAACTCGTCCATCCGCTCACGGGTATGCGCTAAGCGGATGGCACCGACGACATGATAATTGATCGGGTAGTCGACCTCCGCCGCCAGCCGACGATAGAGTTCTGCGGAATATCGCTGGAGCTTGAGTGCGCCCCAGCCTGTCGAATAGGTCGGGCAATTGCCGGCCGCGTGCCAGGTGGAGCCAGAGGTCAGCTCGTTCTGTTCGAGCAGCAGGCTATCGGTCCAGCCGAGTTTCGCCAGGTGATAGAGCGAACTGACGCCGACCGCCCCGCCGCCGATGATCACGACCCGCGCTTGCTCGACCATGCCGCTTCGCCTCAGACCTCCACCCTGCGACTGTTTCATAGACAAACACGCTTCACAAGCGTGAAAAGGACCCGTAGATTTTCATGAGCGGCACGGTCGTCGCCAAGGAAACGACACATGGACCTTCCGTCGCGGGCGCGCGTGGTCATCGTCGGCGGCGGCATCGTTGGGTGCAGCGTCGCCTATCACCTGACGTTGCGCGGCTGCACCGACGTGGTGCTGCTCGAACGCAAGCAACTGACCAGCGGCACGACCTGGCACGCGGCGGGGCTCGTCGGACAGCTGCGCGCGACCTACAACCTGACCCGGCTGGCTCAATATACGACGGAACTCTACGCCACGCTGGAACGGGACACCGGACAGGCCACGGGATTCAAACAGATCGGCTCGCTGGCGGTCGCCAGTAACGAGGAACGGTTCGAGGAACTGAAGCGCGGCGCCTCGATGGCGAGCTGTTTCGGCCTGCAGGTCGATGTGCTTTCGCCAGGTCGCGCGAAGGAGCTCTACCCGCTCCTCCACACCGACGACCTCGTCGGCGCAGTGCATCTGCCGCGTGACGGCCAGACGAACCCGATCGACACCGCCCAGGCGCTGGCGAAAGGCGCCCGGAGGCGAGGCGCGCGCGTCTTCGAGAATGTGAAGGTCGAGGAGATCATCGTCGAGGGTGGTCGCGCGGTGGGCGTCCGCACGGCGTCTGGCGACATCGCGGCGGAGGTCGTGGTGAACTGCGCCGGCATGTGGGCGCACGACCTTGGAGCCCAGGCGGGGATCACGGTGCCGCTGCATGCGGCCGAGCATTTCTACATCGTCACCGAGCCGATCGCGGGGTTGCCCCGGGACCTGCCGGTGCTGCGCGACGCCGACAATTGCACCTATGTGAAGGAGGATGCGGGCAAGCTGCTGGTCGGCTGGTTCGAGCCCGTCGCCAAACCCTGGGGCATGAACGGCATCCCCGAGAGTTTCTCGTTCGACACCTTGCCCGAGGACCTCGACCACATCGAGCCGCTGCTCGAAGGCGCCATGCGCCGCGTACCGGCCTTGGCGGACGCGGGAATCCAGCTCTTCTTCAACGGCCCCGAAAGCTTCACGCCGGACGTCCGCTACCTTCTCGGGGAGACGCCGGAGGTCCGTGCGCTGTTCGTCGCGGCGGGTTTCAATTCCATCGGCATCCAGTCGGCCGGCGGGGCCGGCAAGGTCCTGGCGGACTGGATCGTCGACGGCCACCCGCCTGTGGACCTCTGGGATGTCGACGTCCGCCGCATGATGCCGTTCCAGCGCAACCGGCGCTATCTTCAGGCGCGAACGGCGGAGTCGCTCGGCCTGCTCTACGCCATGCACTGGCCGTTCCGGCAACCGGAGACGGCGCGGGGCGTGCGCCGTTCGACCCTCCACGATCGACTGAAGGCGCGCGGCGCCTGCTTCGGCGAGACGGCCGGCTGGGAGCGACCGAACTGGTACGCGCCCGAGGGCGTCGAACCTGTCTATCGCTACAGTTATGGGCGGCAGAACTGGTTCGATCATTCCGCCGCCGAGCACCGCGCGGTTCGCGAAGCCGTCGGTCTGTTCGATCAGTCGTCGTTCGGGAAGTTCGTGCTCGAGGGCCGGGATGCCGAGGCCGTCCTGAACCACATCTGCGCCAACGACGTCGCGGTGCCGATCGGGCGCGTCGTCTATACGCAATGGCTCAACCAGCGCGGCGGCATCGAGGCGGACGTTACAGTGACCCGCGAAGCGGAGGACCGTTTCCTGATCGTCACGGCCGCGGCCGCACAGACGCGTGATTTCGCCTGGCTGAAACGCAACATTCCCGATGGCGCGCGTGCCGTCGCCTTCGATGCCACGTCGGCCCATGCGGTGCTGGGCCTGATGGGCCCGCGCTCGCGCGAACTCCTGTCGAAACTCACCGACGCGGACCTTGGCAACGCGGCCTTTCCGTTCGGAACGTCCAAGGTCATCGATCTCGGCTATGCGCGGGTGAGAGCCAGCCGCATAACCTACGTGGGCGAACTCGGCTGGGAGCTCTACGTGCCGACCGAATTCGCGCAGCACGTCTTCGATGACGTGGTGGAGAATGACGAGGCGGTCGGGCTGAAACTTGCTGGCTACCACGCCATGAATTCGCTGCGGATGGAGAAGGCGTATCGGCACTGGGGCCACGACATCACCGACGAGGATACGCCGCTCGAGGCGGGCCTCGGCTTCGCGGTAGCCTGGGAGAAGCCTGCGCGCTTCCTGGGCCGAGAGGCCTTGCTCCGTCAGCGGGAGCGCGGCGTGACGCGCCGCCTCGTGCAGTTCGCGTTGGAGGACCCGAGGCCCCTGCTCTACCACAACGAGCCGATCTGGCGGAGCGGCAAGCTCGTCGGGCGGATCAGTTCCGGGATGTTCGGGCATACGCTCAAGCGAGCGATCGGCCTCGGCTACGTCGAGAACGAAGATCGATCCGCCGACATCGGGGCGGGCCGGTATGAGATCGAGGTCGCGGGCACCCGGTTTCCCGCCCGTGCCTCGCTGAAACCGCTCTACGATCCGACCAGCAGTCGCATCAGGAGCTAGACGCCGGCGCCGGAAGGCGGTGGTCAGACGCCCAGCCGGTGCCGAACGCGGCCATAGGCCATGCGGGCCGCGACGCCGGCACGCCAGAAATCGTGAAACCAGAAGGGCTTCAGTTCACGCGTGATGGGCAGGTCGATGTCCTGTTCGGAAGCGCCGGAGATCCGCTGCGCCAGCAGGGCGCCCATCGTCGTCGCCATGGCGACCCCGCGTCCGTTGTAGCCGAGCGCCAGATGCACGTTGGCGGCGGGCTCGTGGAGATGCGGGTAGTGATCGGTCGTGAGGGCCACCTGCCCGAACCAGCGATGCGTCCAGCGGACGCCCTTCAGCGCAGGCCAGAGCCGCTTGGCGTAAGCGGCGAGATGGGCGTAATCCTCCGGACCCTTGGCGTCGCGCTGCGGACCCCGCCCGCCCATCAGCAGGCGGCCCTGCGCATCGAGCCGGTAGTAGATGACGTCGAGCCCCGTCTCGTAGAGCACCGATCCGCTCGGCATGATGGCAGCCCGCGTCGCGGGCGGCAGGGGCTCGGTGGCCGTGATGGCGCTGTAGACGGGAATGATGGTCTGGCGCAATCCGGGCCAGAGATCGTCCGTGTAGCCGTTCTGGCCGATGATCAGATGGTCAGCCGTCAACGTGCCGGTGGAGGTTTCAAGCTTCCACCTGCTGCCGACCGGCGTCGCCCGCAACGCTCGCGTGTCGCCGTGGAGCGCCGCGCCCGCCTCGGCAGCGGCACGGGCCAGGCCGCGGGCATAGCCGAGCGGATTGAGCGCGCCGCCGCGCGGATCCAGCAAAGCCGAAACGTAGCGGTCCGTGCCCGTGGCATCCGCGATGCCTTGCGCCTCCAGGTGCTCGACCGGCATCGATCGGGCCAGGCATTGTTCGGCCAGCGAGGCGACGCCCTTGGCGCCTGAAGAATTGACGGCGGCGCGCAGCGTCCCGGTCTGCCGCGCTTCGCACGCCATGGCGTGCCGCCGGACGAGATCGAAGACGCGATCCGGCGCGGCGTATGACAGCGCGATCATCCGGCGTCCGAGGTCCGGCCCGAACCGCCGCTCCACGTCGTCCGGATCAGGCTTCAGCCCGGCGTTGACCTGGCCGCCGTTGCGGCCCGAGCAGCCCCAGCCCATCTCGTGGGCTTCGACCAGCGCTACGTCGGTGCCGCGTTCGGCGAGATGAAGCGCGGTCGACAGCCCGGTATATCCACCTCCGACGATCGCCACCGAAACCTTGCGGTCTCCGTCGAGGGGCGGTGTCTCGGGTCCCGCGACCGCGCTTTCGGCGTAGAGCGTCGGCGCAAGCACGCGAGACGCCTACTGGGCGTAGGAGGGATCCTCGCGGTCGAGGATGAGCTTCATTTCATCGAAGTGCACCTCGGCCGAGTCCGTGTAGTCCTCCCAGTCGCGGGCCGTCTGCTCGGCCGCATCATGCTTCATGACGTTGAGCGGCTTGCCGGTCGAATAGGCCAGCACCAGGGTCCTGCAGGCGCGCTCGAGGTAGTACAGGCTGTCGAAAGCCTCGCCCACCGTGCGACCGGCACAAAGAATGCCATGGTTGCCCAGCATCAGGGTCGACTCGTTGCCCATGAGGCCGGCCAGGCGCCGTCCTTCCTCGGTGCTGGTCGCCATGCCCTCGTAGCCAAGATCGTAGGCGACGCGGTTGTAGAACCGTGCGGTGTTCTGCTCGATCGGCTTGATCTCGGGGTCGGCCAGCGCCGCCAAGGCCGTGGCATAGGGGGGATGGAGGTGCAGCACGCAACGCGCTTGCGGCACGGAGGCGTGCATGGCGCCGTGGATGCACCAGGCGGTCAGGTCCGGCGCGTTCTTGCGGTCCATGGTGCCGGCATCGTCGGCATCGATCAGCAACAGGTCCGAGGCGCGGATGCGGGAGAAATGCATCCACTTCGGGTTCATCAGGAATTTCTTGCCGTCGGGAGACACCGCCAGGCTGAAGTGGTTGGCGATGGCCTCATGCCAGTCGAGCCGCGCCACGAGCCTGAAGGCCGCCGCGAGATCGACCCGCAGTTTCCACTCGTCGGCGGCGACGTCGGGCTCTTTGCGGAATGATGTGACGGCGCTCATCGGCTAGTCTCCGGGCGGGATGTTCTTCGGGGCAGGATGGCATGGAGGCCAGTGGGCCGGCAATGGGGAGCGCCTGGAAATAGGCGACCTCGCACGATCAGTTTCGCTCCAAGCGAAGTGTGCCATCACCGCCCTTTCCACATCGGCGCCCGCTTTTCGGCGAAGGCGCGGGCGCCCTCGAGCTGATCGTCGCTGGAATAGAGTCTGTCCACGGTCGGCAGCCTGCGACTGGTGACGAGGTCGAAGGCTTCCTGGATCGGCAGGTGGGACGTTTCCCGGACCACTTCCTTGATGGCCGCGAAAACCAGCGGCGGCCCTCCGGCCAGCATCTCGGCCAGTTCTCGCGCGCGGGTCATCAGTCTCGTGGCCGGCAAGATCTCTTTGACGATGCCCCAGCGGTGCGCTTCCGCCGCATCCATGACCCGACCCGTCAGCAGCAGATCCATGGCGACATGATGCGGGATGAAGCGCGGCAGCTTGATCGACGCCGCATCCGCGACCGTGCCCGACCTGATCTCGGGCAATGCGAACGTGGCGTGCTCGGCCGCGAGGATGCTGTCCGCCGCGA
>CAXSEU010000037.1:0-289 GCA_964236485.1 uncultured Lichenihabitans sp.
GACAAGTTGGCCAGACCGGAGAGCCTGAGGTTTGTGTAGAGAACCTCTCCGCCGAGGGTCAAGTCCTTGACGGGACTCCATATCAAATTCCCGCCGACCTGGTAAATCTCGGCATTGTCAGCGCCCGACGTAAGGATTTGAGCGGCAGCCGGGTTACGGATGCGGACGTAATCTCCATAGAACGAGCTGTTCCAAGTCGGGCTCCAGTAATGCTGGAAGGCGGCATAGACCCCGTAGCCGTGCTCCAGCCCGATCTTTCCGCCTGGATTGATGAAAGCGTCGTTGACCG
>CAXSEU010000037.1:299-10048 GCA_964236485.1 uncultured Lichenihabitans sp.
TCCATCGCACCCGATTCGTAGGTGCCCTGGACCACGAAATTGTCGCCCTTTGCGAGCTGCGGAACCAGGACCTTGACACCCGCGATCGCTGCGAAACCCGCTTCGTCCTTCGGCGCGACGGTGGCGCCGTTCGGCAGGACAACCGGCAGCGATGATACTTGATGGTAGGCGCCGGCGAGTTGCGCCGCACCCCAGTCCTGATCGATGCGAAGGTTGCCGACGATGTCCGGAATCTGTTCGCCAGCGTAGCCGAGGTAGCCGGCTTTGGTCGCCGTGGGGTTGAGGTTGCTTTGAAGGAAGCCGCTGTCACCAATCCGGCGAGAGGCGGCGTCTTCGACGGCAATCGTTCCAGAAACGCCGCCGCCGAAGGTCGCCGTGTAGGCGAATACATTGATCACCTGATCGGAGTTGGCCAGGGAATTCGTCAGCAGTTCGTGGCTCTGCATATCGAAATCGAAAAACGACTGGGCACGACCCGCCGTGATGCCGGCGAACTGAATGAAGCCCTTGTCGAGGTCGGTCCTCGGGTTCGGATATCCCTGGAAAAAGCTGGTCCTTTCCGCAAAGGTCGCGCCGGCTGGCGTGAAACTGCCGCCGCCGACAGGTCCAGCCTGGGTGGTCTGCTGCGTGATCCGGTAGGAGACGTAAGTCCGGATCGTACCATACGCGGTCTGCGTGCGTGCGTCGGCGTTGAGGTAACCGCGGGCCCGCAGCACGGACACGTCTCTCGGGTAAATGACACCCGCGAGGTTACGGGCGAAAGCGTAGGGGTTGCTGCTCGGAGCATCGGGGCGGATCGTGTACTCCGCGCGCATCGCGCCGTTCACCCGCAAGCATGTATCAGTGCCTGGAATATAGAAGAACCCGGAGCCAAAGGCGTCGCAGACGCGAACATATTCGACTGGAGCGGACTTGAAGGCCGGGAGATCGGCTGCTCTGGCCGAGCCTAGCGCCGCCAATATAGTCGCGCCGGATAGTAAGTAGCTTTTATAAGACATGGACAGGGTCCTTACCTGTAACGGCTATACTGCTTTAACTTTGCTGTGTGTAGAGGCGGAAGACGACAACCTCGTGAACGACACACCCCGCTGGAACCGAACATTTGGTAAGTGGGCTGTGACAGAACGTTAGGTTCGAGCGGGCAGCTGAACACCTATCGCCAGCCACATTCTATGCAGGTGTTGTCATGATCAAGTCGAGGCTCCCCAGCAAATGCTTCATATACGGTGTAGAGGCTTTCATGCCACAGCCACGGCCGCGAGGGTCCAATGCTGGGTCGCGCCAGTTGAAGTG
Organism: uncultured Lichenihabitans sp.; assembly: GCA_964236485.1. Taxonomy (GTDB): domain Bacteria; phylum Pseudomonadota; class Alphaproteobacteria; order Rhizobiales; family Beijerinckiaceae; genus Lichenihabitans. The sequence goes on from CAXSEU010000037.1 coordinate 1,593, forward strand.
AGCACACTGGTCTTGCCGCCCACCCGGGACGGGTCGAGTGGCCGAGGTGGGGATGATCCCAGGAGCGTTCCGAAGCCCGGCGCTGAATCCGATCCGACCTGGACCTCGACCAGCCCGCCGCGATGCCGCCGCAGCGTAAGGAAAGGGACTGGCTTTCGATGGTACTCCGGCACGACCCAATCCCGCATCCAAACGCCCATGGCTTGCCGGAAGGTTGTACTCGGTCGCGCTGACACAGTCCCGTCACAATCGTGGCAGTTAGGCAACAGCGGAGCCGTGATATTTTGTCTTGCTGGCGCGAGCGACCCTTGCGGATGAGAACAAACGGAGTACATTGAGCTGGTGTTGCGGGGAGCATCGCCCCCATGCAAGAAGGAACGCGCGCCGTGAGCCAATCCAATCTCCGCCTGGTGGAAGGAACGTCCGTGGACAAGACGAAAGCGCTCGATGCGGCGCTCTCGCAGATCGAGCGAGCCTTCGGCAAGGGCTCGATCATGCGCCTCGGCAAGAACCAGAAGGCCGTCGAGATCGACACGGTGTCGACCGGCTCGCTCGGGCTCGACATCGCACTCGGGGTCGGCGGCCTGCCCCGCGGCCGCGTGGTCGAGATCTATGGTCCGGAATCCTCCGGCAAGACCACCCTGACGCTGCACGTCATCGCCGAAGCGCAGAAGAACGGCGGTGTCTGCGCCTTCGTCGACGCGGAACACGCGCTCGACCCCGTCTATGCCCGCAAGCTCGGCGTCAACCTCGAGGACCTCCTGATCTCGCAGCCCGACACGGGGGAGCAGGCGCTGGAGATCACCGACACCCTCGTGAGGTCGGGGGCAGTCGACGTTCTCGTCATCGAATCGGTCGCGGCGCTGGTGCCGAGGGCCGAGATCGAAGGCGAGATGGGCGACGTCCAGCCCGGCCTCCAGGCGCGCCTGATGAGCCAGGCCTTGCGCAAGCTGACCGCCTCGATCTCGCGCTCCAACACGATGGTCATCTTCATCAACCAGATCCGGATGAAGATCGGCGTGATGTACGGCTCGCCGGAAACCACCACGGGCGGCAACGCGCTGAAGTTCTACGCCTCCGTGCGACTCGACATCCGCCGCATCGGCGCCATCAAGGACCGGGATGAGGTCATCGGCAATCAGACGCGGGTCAAGGTGGTCAAGAACAAGGTCGCCCCGCCGTTCAAGCAGGTCGAGTTCGACATCATGTACGGCGAGGGCATCTCCAAGATCGGCGAACTGATCGATCTCGGGGTCAAGGCCGGCATCGTCGAGAAATCCGGCGCCTGGTTCTCCTACGACAGCCAGCGCCTTGGCCAGGGCCGGGAGAACGCCAAGGCCTTCTTCAAGGCCAGTCCCGAGCTCGCCCGCAAGGTGGAGCAGTCGATCCGGGAGAATTCGGGCCTCATCGCCGAGCGGATCCTCGAGACCGGCGGCGAGGAGCCTGAGGACGACGGCGAACCCTGATCCCGGCGCCAAGGTGGCCCCTGCTCGACAGCGTGCCGGGGCGCCGCTAAAGGGAACTCGCGCCGCCGGCCCCTCGTGGGCGCCGCCGATCCAGCCGAGTTCACGTCCAATGACCAGCGTCAACGAGATCCGCTCGTCCTTCCTCGACTTCTTCCGCAAGGCGGGACACGAGGTCGTGCCGTCGAGCCCGCTGGTGCCCCGCAACGACCCGACGCTGATGTTCACGAGCGCCGGCATGGTGCAGTTCAAGAACCTCTTCACGGGGATGGAGAAGCGGCACTATAGCCGCGCCACGACCGCGCAGAAGTGTCTGCGCGCCGGCGGCAAGCACAACGATCTCGACAATGTCGGCTATACGGCGCGTCACCACACCTTCTTCGAGATGCTGGGCAACTTCTCGTTCGCCGATTATTTCAAGCCCCGCGCCATCGAACTCGCTTGGACGCTGGTCACCCGCGAGTTCGCCCTGAACAAGGATCGTCTCCTCGTCACGGTCTACCACGACGACGACGACGCCTACGAGCTCTGGCGCAAGATCGCCGGGCTGCCGGACAGCAGGATCGTCCGCATCGCCACCTCGGATAATTTCTGGGCGGCGGGCGAAACCGGACCCTGCGGGCCATGCTCGGAGATCTTCTACGATCAGGGAGAAAAGGTTTTTGGAGGCCCGCCCGGCAGCGCCGATGAAGACGGCGACCGGTTCCTGGAATTCTGGAACCTCGTCTTCATGCAGTTCGACCAGCGCGGGCCGGGCGACCGCATCGCCCTGCCCCGGCCCTCGATCGACACCGGCATGGGGCTCGAGCGCATTTCCGCCATCCTGCAGGGCGTGACCTCGAACTACGACACCGACCTGATGCGGACCATCATCCTCGCCGTCGCCGCCGCGACCGGGGTCGATCCCGACGGCCCGCAGGGCGCGAGCCACCGCATCATCGCCGATCACCTGCGCGCCTCGGCTTTCCTGGTGGCCGACGGGGTCGACCCCTCGAACGAGGGGCGCGGCTACGTGCTCCGTCGCATCATGCGCCGCGCCATGCGCCATAGCCAGTTGCTGGGCGCGGCCGATCCGCTGATGTGGAAGCTGGTGCCCACCCTCGTGCAGTTGATGGGCCAGGCCTATCCCGAACTCGTCGAAGCCCAATCGCGCATCGCCGACATCCTGCGCTCCGAGGAGGAGCGGTTCCGGACCACCCTGGCACGGGGCCTCGCGATCCTCGATGAGGAGACGCACGACCTCCAGCCGGGCGCACGGCTCCAGGGCGGCGTCGCGTTCAAGCTCTACGACACCTACGGCTTTCCGCTCGATCTCACCCAGGAGGCTTTGCGCGGGCGGGGCATGAGCGTGGACGAGGAGGGTTTTGCGGCCGCCATGGCGCAGCAGAAAGCCGAGGCGCGAAAGGCCTGGGCGGGTTCGGGCGAGGCCGCGACGGATGCCGTCTGGTTCGGCCTTCGCGATCGGGTCGGACCCACGGAGTTCCTGGGCTATGCCACGGAAAGCGCGGAAAGCACCGTCACCGCGCTTCTAACCGATGGCCATGAGGTCGGGCGATTGGAAGCGAGCCGGAATGGCCAGGTTCTGCTCAATCAAACCCCCTTCTACGCCGACTCCGGGGGCCAGGTCGGAGACGTCGGCACCCTGAAGGCGAACGGCTTGCTGGCCCGGGTCACCGATACGGCGAAGACGCTCGGCGATCTCTTCGTCCACGACATTGAGGTGCTCGAGGGATCGGTCAGGCCCGGCATGGCTGTCTTGGCCGAGGTCGATCACGAGCGCCGCACCGCGATCCGCGCCAACCACTCGGCTACCCACCTTCTGCACGAGGCCTTGCGCAAGGTTCTGGGGCCGCATGTGGCGCAGAAGGGCTCGCTCGTCGATGGGGAGCGGCTGCGCTTCGACTTCTCCCACCAGAAGCCGATGGCTCCTGCCGAACTCGCCGAGGTCGAGGACATCGCCAACCGTGTCGTGCTGCAGAACGACCCCGTCGTGACGCGCGTCATGGCCATCGACGATGCACGGGCCAGCGGCGCGCGGGCTTTGTTCGGCGAGAAATACGGCGACGAGGTCCGGGTCGTCTCCATGGGCCGTGATCCGCGGGCGGGCGGGCCGCCGCGGACCTATTCGATCGAACTCTGCGGCGGCACGCACGCGGCACGCACGGGCGACATCGGCGTCGTCACGATCCTCGGCGAATCCGCCGTCGGGGCCGGCGTGCGCCGCATCGAGGCGAAGACCGGGACCGCGGCGCGGCTGCACCTCAACCTCGAGGCATCGCGTCTGCATGAGGCCGCGGCCTTGCTGAAGGCCCCGCCGGAACTCGTCGGTGAGCGTCTGACCCTGCTGGTGGAGGACCGCCGCCGGCTGGAGCGCGAGCTCGCCGACGCCCGAAAGAAGCTGGCGCTCGGCGGCGACGGCAACGGCGGCGCGGCCGTGCCCCGGCGGGTCGGGGGCGTCAATCTCGTAGCGCGGGCCGTCACAGGCATCGAAATGAAGGATCTCAAGGGCCTTGCCGATGAGGCCAAGAAGGGCATCGGCTCCGGCGTCGTGGCCATCGTAGGGGTCGCGGCCGACGGCAAGGCGGGCCTCGTCGTGGCGGTCACCCCGGACCTGACGGGGCAGCTCAACGCCGTCGATCTGGTGCGGGCCGGTGCGGCGCAGCTCGGCGGCAAAGGCGGCGGCGGACGGCCCGACATGGCGCAGGCCGGCGGTCCCGACGGAGGGTCGGCCCAGGCCGCATTGGCGGCCGTCGAGGCCGCACTCGCCGGGCGTGCGGAGGTCTCCGTTTAGGGCACGCCCGCCGCCAGATCGCAATGTGGCGGAACAAAGGTCAAGCTGGCCCGTTGCAGCCGGTAGGCCGCCGACACCCGAGCGGCCCGCCGTGGTGGAGTTCGCTATGGGCAATTTGCTGTACTGGGCCGTGGTTCTTCTGATCGTCGCGGTCGTGGCGGGCATCTTCGGATTCGGCGGGGTCGCCAGCACGGCCGCCGGCGGCGCGCAGATCCTCTTCTATATCGTGGTCATCCTGTTCGTGATCGCGCTTGTCATGGGCTTGATGCGGCGCGGCCGCGTCTGACCGTCCTCCCATGAAGCCGATGGCCGGCCGCGGGGCCGACCATCGGCGCATATCGTGCCCTCGTCCCCCTACGCCATGGCGTCGCGAAGGCTTTCGTCGATCTTGTCGAGGAAGCCGGTGGTGGAAAGCCACCTCTGCTCGGGCCCGACTAGCAAGGCCAGATCCTTGGTCATGAACCCGGCTTCGACGGCGGAGACGCAGACCTTCTCCAGCGTTTCGGCAAAACGCGCCAGTTCCGCGTTGCCGTCCAGCTTCGCGCGATGCGACAGACCGCGGGTCCAAGCGAAGATCGAAGCGACGGAGTTGGTCGAGGTTTCCTTCCCCTGCTGATGTTCGCGGTAGTGACGCGTCACGGTTCCGTGCGCCGCCTCGGCTTCCACGGTCCTGCCGTCGGGGGTCATCAGCACCGAGGTCATCAGCCCAAGCGACCCGAAGCCCTGGGCCACCGTGTCCGACTGCACGTCGCCGTCGTAGTTCTTGCAGGCCCAGACGTAGCCGCCCGACCATTTCATCGCGGACGCCACCATATCGTCGATGAGGCGATGTTCGTAGGTGATTCCAAGGGTGTTGAACCGGGCCTTGAACTCGGTGTCGTACACCTCCTGGAAAATGTCCTTGAAGCGCCCATCGTATTCCTTGAGGATGGTGTTCTTGGTCGAGAGATAGACGGGGAATTTGCGGTTGAGGCCGTAATTCAGCGAGGCGCGAGCGAAATCGCGGATCGAGTCGTCGAGGTTGTACATCGCCATGGCGACGCCGGCGCTCGGAAACTTGAAGACCTCCCGCTCGATGACTTCGCCGTCCTCCCCCTCGAACCTCACCGTCATGCGGCCTTTGCCCGGTACGACGAAATCCGTGGCGCGATACTGGTCCCCATAGGCGTGGCGGCCGATGATGATCGGCTGGGTCCAGCCCGGCACGAGGCGCGGCACGTTCTTGGCGATGATCGGTTCGCGGAAGATCACGCCGCCGAGGATGTTGCGGATGGTGCCATTCGGCGAGCGCCACATGTCCTGGAGATTGAACTCCTTCACGCGCGCTTCGTCGGGCGTGATGGTGGCGCATTTCACCCCGACCCCGATGGCCTTGATGGCCTCCGCCGCATCGACCGTCACTTGGTCGCGGGTGGCGTCGCGGTTCTCCACCGAGAGGTCGAAGTAGCGGAGGTCGACGTCGAGGTAGGGATGGATGAGCTTGTCGCGGATATAGTGCCAGATGATGCGGGTCATCTCGTCGCCGTCGAGTTCCACGACCGGGTTGGCGACCTTGATCTTGTTCATGCTTAGCGATCCTCTTGACGCCGGCGCGCCGCCTGAAGTGATGGTTCGCAGCCGCGCTGCGCTCCGCGCGGTCGCGGATCCTGAGCCGCTATACGGCTTTACGGGCCGCATGGAAATCGTCAAGCAGCCGGGCCGGACAGATGGGCCAAAGCTCGATCCGCTTCCAAGGCTCACGCTTCGCAACAGCCGCGGAGCCGCGGGAGGTACGCAGGATCGACGTTCGTCGGCGCGTCGGCACCTGGCGCCTGTCAACAGGGCGCATCTTTTTGAGCTCGCGCATGTCTGCGACGGCATGACATGCGCTAGGGTCGGCCATGCATCCGCAAACGCCTGAACTCCTGCGCCACCTTGCCGGCCGTCCCGGCCACGACGAGGTCAAGGCCGACTTCCGCCAGTTGCTGGTTGGCGAATTCGGCGTCGGCTTGGAGGCCCTCGACTTCGAGCGGCGCGTGCCCGAGGTGCGCGGCCGCCTCGACGCGCTGATCGGCAGGACGGTGTTCGAGGCGAAAAGCGATCTCACGCGGGAATGGCCGGATGTTGTGCGGCGCATGCCGGACTACCTGGCCGACCGCGAGCGGGAGGAAGGCGAGCGGTTCGTCGGCATCGCCAGCGACGGCAAGGCCTGGGCGGCGTTCGAGCTCGACGACGGCAAACTCGTCAAGTTCAAGGAAACGACGCTCGATGCCGACAAGGGCGAAGCGTTCCTCGCCTGGCTCGACGGCGTCGTCGCCCTGAAGGCCTCGTTGCCGCCCGATCCGCTGACGGTCCGCATCGAACTCGGGCAGGACTCGGTGGCGTTCCGTCGGGCCTTCACGGCATTGAAGAACTCCTGGGAGGCGCTGAAGTCCGACCGCGCCGCCGCGTTGAAACGCCAGCTCTGGGCGCAACTGCTGAAGCTCGTCTACGGCCGCGAGACCGACACCGACGCGCTCTGGTTCCAGCACACGTTCCTGGTGGTGGTGGCGAAGTGCGTCGCCCTTGCGGTGCTGAACTTGAAGGAAGACGATCCCCGCCACCTCCTCTCCGGCGAAGCCTTCCGGGCCGCCGGCATCTATGGCGCCGTCGAGAGCGACTTCTTCGATTGGATCGTGGCGGACGAATCCGGGCGCGATCTCGTGCGCCGCATCATGGCGCATGTCCGGCGATTCCGCCTGGCCGAGGTCGACAGCGACGTGCTGAAGATCCTCTACGAGTCGCTGATCGACCGCGACGAGCGGCACGGCTTGGGCGAATACTATACCCCCGACTGGCTCGCCGCGAAGATCGTACGGCATTCAGTTGCGAGTCCGCTTGAGCAGAAAGTGCTCGACCCCGCCTGCGGCTCGGGCACGTTCCTCTTCCACGCCATACGCAACTTCCTTGACGAAGCGGAGGACGGCGGCATGGAGCCCGAGCGGCGGGCGCTCGAGGCCTGCGCCCAGGTGGCCGGCATGGACATCCACCCGGTGGCGGTCATCATCGCGCGCGTCACCTGCCTGCTCGCCCTGGCGCCGGTGCTCGGCGCCCGCAAGGGGCCCCTGTCGGTCCCGGTCTACCTCGGCGACGCCATGCAGCTTTCGATCAGCGAGATGATCGGCGGCAAGGAACTGGTGATCCGCGTGCCGCCGCCGCCCGCCGGCGAAGGCGTCAGCGGCCAGCCCGACGGGAACGGCCGGGAGCAGCTGAGCTTCCCCGACACGTTCTGCCGCGACCCGGCGCTGTTCGACAAGGCGATCGAGCGCATGCGGACGGGCTCGGAAGCCGGCATGACACGCCCGCAGATCGAGAAGGCCCTCTACCGCATCACCGAGCAGCATTATCGCGAGGACGTGACGGAGGAGCAGCAGCACGCCATCGGCGACCTCGGCCAGACCTACGTCACCCTTGACAAGCTCCGCCGGGAGGGGCGCGATTCGGTGTGGGCCTACGTGGCCCGCAACCTGTCGCGCCCGCTGGCCTATTCGGCCGCCGGCGGCTGGGCCAATGTGGTGGTCGGCAACCCGCCCTGGGTGGCGTTCCGCCACATGAGCCCCGATCTGCAGAAGCGGTTCAAGGAACTCGCCAAGAGCGAGCACGTCCATGTGGGCGGCAAGCTCGCGACCCAGAACGACCTCTCGGCGCTGTTCACGGTGCGGGCCGCGGGACTTTACCTGCGGTCGGGCGGGCGCATCGCCTTCGTGCTGCCGCTGGCCGCCCTGACGCGCGGGCAGTTCGAGCGGCTGCGGACGGGCTCGTTCGAGACGGCGCGCATCGCCTGGGACGAAGCCTGGACCATGGACGACCGGCTGCAGCCGTTGTTCCCGGTGCCGGCCTGCGCGGTCTTCGGCCGCCGCCGCGCCACCTCAAAACCCCTGCCCGATGTCGTGCGGGCCTATTGGGAAACGCTGCCGCTGCGCGACGCGCCGGAAGTGATCGCGGACGCGCGCCTTGAGGTTCAGCATGGCGCCCCGGCATTGAGCGTGGCGAGTTTCGAGGGAGGATCGACTTACCGGAAGGCGTTTCGCAATGGTGCAACGCTCTACCCGCGCAAGCTCTGTTTCATCGAGCGCCGGAGCGCGGGCCGGCTCGGCATGGACCCGAGCGCGCCGTACGTGCTTAGTCGCCGAAACCCCGACGAGAAGGAGCCGTGGAAATCCTTGCCGCCGGTCGAGCATCGC
>CAXSEU010000037.1:10058-13779 GCA_964236485.1 uncultured Lichenihabitans sp.
CCTGCCGGGCTGGCTCGACCGCATCGACGGCTGCCATCCCGTGCTGCTCGGCGAGAGCATCCTGCCCTACCGCGTGTGGCGCCCGTTCGAGGCCGTGCTTCCCGTGACGGCCAAGGGTGAGGTATTGGACGCCGAAGCCGCCGCCAACCGAGGCTACGACGGGCTGTTCGGCTGGATGCGCAAAGCGGAAGCCGTTTGGAACGAGCATCGATCGACCGAAAGTGGCTTCGCCCAGCAGCTCAATCACTATGGGAAGCTGAGCGTGCAATTTCCGCTCGCAACCCTTCGCGTTGTTTATGCTAAAGCCGGCACACAGCCCACAGCGGGTGTTCTACATTCCGGATCACAGCTGATTGATCACATGCTGTATTGGTGTGCGCCACCCACCGAGCAGGAAGCTGCCTTTCTGGCTGCGTTTCTCAATAGCGAGACGATGCGTGTGCGTGCGGAACAGTTCCAAGCCCGAGGTCAGTGGGGCGCGCGCCACTTCGACAAGGTGATGTTCAACCTGCCCATCCCGCGCTTCGATGCGGCGGACCCGCTTCATCTTGATCTCGCGGCGGCGGCGGGCGAGGCCGAGGCGCTCGCGGCCGTCGTTCCCCTGCCCGAAAGCGTCAAATTCCAGCGCGCGCGAAAGCTCGTGCGCGACGCGCTCGCGGATGCGGGTCTGTCGCAGCGGATCGACGCCCTTGTGGTCCGCCTGCTCGACGGAACCTGACCGCATGACCGGAGCCGGGACGGACCATACCAAGCCGGTCGGCCAAGGCGGGCCGGTCATCGTGCTGGTCCGGCCGCAACTCGCGGTGAACATCGGCATGGCGGTGCGGGCGATGGCCAATTTCGGCCTTTCCGACCTCCGGCTCGTCGCGCCCAAGGGCGGCTGGCCGCGCCTCGACAAATACCGGGAGGACGCGGAGGCGGCGGCGGCCGGCGCCCTCCACCTCCTCGATGCCGCGACGGTGTTCGACACGGTGGACGCCGCGGTCGCGGATCTCACGGCCGTCTACGCCACCACGGCTCGCGAGCGCGGCCAGGGCAAGCCCGTGCTCGCGCCCGACAGCGCCATGGCGCACTGGGCGGGCGCGCTCCAGGCCGGGGAACGCCGGGGCGTGCTGTTCGGCCCCGAGCGCACGGGGCTCGACAACGACGAGATCGCGCTTGCGGACGCCATCGTGACCTTCCCGGTCGACCGGGCCTACGGCTCGCTGAACCTTGCCCAGGCGGTGCTGCTCGTCTCCTACGAATGGATGAAGCACAAGGAGGGCACGGCCCTCCCCTTCGCCGAGATGCAGCGCTCGCCCCCGGCACCGCGCGGGGCGGTCATCTCCTTCTTCGACTATCTCGAAGCCGAACTGACCGCCGCCGGCTACTTCAAGCCCGACGACAAGCAGCCCCTCATGCGGCGCAACCTGCGCAACATCCTCCACCGCATCGGCATGACGGAGCAGGACGTTCGCACCCTGCGCGGTGCCGTCGTGCGCCTCGTCGAGGGGCCGCGCCGTGCCGGGCGTCGCGGCGCGCGCGACACCGTCCCGGAGGAGTCCTAGAGCCTGCGCATGTCAGCAACAGCATGACGTGTGCAGGAGCACCTGTGACCCTCTTGCATCGCGGGCATCCAATACTCCCGCAGGCGGTCCAGGGGGGTGGCGCGCCATCCCGAGGCGCCCCAGGATCGCCTGCCGTCGAAGGGGAACGCAGTCGATTCGCCCGCAGGGCCGGAGGGTTCCGATGAGAAACGCCGTCGTGTCGGCCGCCGTCCTGCTCGCCCTGTCGCCGCAGGCGGCCGGTGCCGAAACCATCGACGAGATCCGCCAGCAGGCGCGCAGCGTCTGCATGATCGACGTGATGTCTCTTTGCGCCTCCTCCATCCCGGATGAAGGCTCCATCATGACCTGCATGAAGGCGCGGCGCGCACAGCTCAGCGCGCCATGCCGACAGGTCTTCGACGCGGGGATGCGCTCGACGCGGCGCCGGCAGCAGAGCATGCGCTGACCGCCCTGCCCTCCGGTGGCGTCAGGCCGCCTGGCGCTGCCGGCTGAAGAGCGCCTCGCGCAACAGGCGCGCCATGGCTTCGGCGGCGGCGGAGCGCCCCTGCCGCGACATATGCAACGCTATGGTGAAATTGGGCAGCGGCGGAAGCCCGGACGCCGCACCGAGCACGTCGAACCCTGCCGGAAGCGTCGAGGGGAGAGCCACCGTCACGGCGAGGTCCGTCTGCACCGTCGCCATCATGGCGTCCATGTTGTTGAGCTCGGCCACCAGCCGAAATTCGATGCCGGCCTCGCGCAGGGCTTTGAGCACCGACGGCCGGAAGGCGCATCGTTCGCTGTCGAGCGACAGCGGCAGCGGCCGCTTCAGGTAGGCCTCGCCGCCACGGCCGCCGACCCAGGCCGGGCGCTCGATGGCGAGGCACTCCCCTTCGGTGACGCCGGCGGGCTCCTCGGCCAGGGCGAGGTCGATGGCACCCTCGGCAATGTCCTCCAGCAACTCCGGCGACGTGCGGCAGACCAGCGAGATCTCCACCTGGGGATGGAGGCGCGCGAAGGCCTTGAGCACCGAAGGCAGGTAGATGCCGACGAGATCGATCGGCGCCCCGAGCTTCACCTGGCCGGTGAACGCCGGTGTCGTCATCTCGGACCAGACCTCGTCGTTGAGCGCCAACAGGCGCTTGGCCTTGCCGAAGAGCCGCTCGCCGGCGTCCGTCAGCGCGATGCCGCGCCGGTCGCGCCGAAAGAGGACGCAGCCGAAAAGCTCTTCCAGCCGGCGGATTTGCTGGCTCACCGCGGCCTGCGTCAGATGGAGCCCGGCGGCGGCCGACGTCATGCCGCCCGTCTCGGCGACCGCCACGAAAGCCCGCAGAAGGGCCGTGTCAAGGTTGCGGATCATCATGTTCCATAAGGTCGGTTTATTCTGAAGATAATGATCATTCGTTTCACTTATGCAAGAGGGAAGATTATCTTCTGTTCACCGACAGGAGGTCGATATGGTTTCTCTCACGTTCCACTCCCCGTCCCATAGCGGCGGCGCGCCTCTGAACCGGCGCTCGATGCTCGATCGCTTGGCGAGCGCCTGCGGGGCCGCGAGGCGTGAGTGGCAGGTCCGGCGGACCGTGCGGGCCATCGAGGCCATGGATCCCTACATGCTTGTCGATCTCGGCATCTCCCCCGGGGGCATCGAGGATGCGGTGCGGAACGGCAGGTAAACCGGCGGTTGACCGTTCCTGGCGAAGGTTCGATGGCGAGCCCGGCCGCGACCGGACGCCCCCCGGATCAAATGGCAATGGCGGGCGTTGCGGCTTCGTGGCTGGACATGAGCGCCGGCCGCTGACATCAACGCCGGAACGTTCATGCCGAACCCCGCCATACCGCCGCGTACTCCAGCCACGGTGCATGCCGCCGAAACGCCCGGCCTGAACGGGCTGTTGACGCTGGCCGTGGGCGTCGTCGCGGTCGCGTCGCTTTATCTCGCGCGCGAACTGCTGATCCCGATCACGCTCGCCATCCTGCTGTCGTTCGTGCTTACCCCGATCGTGGATCTTCTGCGGCGGGTCCACGTTCCCCATGCGGCCGCAGTGCTGCTGGCCGTGATGATCGCCTTCGGCACCATCGGGGCCATCGGCGGCGTGATCGGGCTGCAGGTCGCCAATCTCGCCAGCGACGTTCCGCAATATGCACTGACGATCCAGAAGAAGGTCGACGCCGTGCGCGGGGCGACCTTTGGC
>CAXSEU010000038.1:0-6658 GCA_964236485.1 uncultured Lichenihabitans sp.
CGATCACCCCAGCGCAGGCCGTGGGTCCCGGGCACGGCGCCTACAAGAACGCCGTGGCGGCGGCGGAGCGCGGCGATCTCCCCCTAGCGTCCACCTTCTACAATGCATGTCTCGCTCTCGAACCCACCCATGTCCAGGCCCATCACGATCTTGGCGTGCTGGCGGCGCGGCGCGGCGCCCATGCGGAGGGCGTGCGGCTTTTCCAGGCGGCCATCGCCCTGCGGCCGCGCTATGCCGAGGCCTACGCCAACCTCTGCCTGCTGCTCGCTAACGGGGGCCGGGTCGAAGAGGCCGTGGAAGCGGGGCGCAAGGCCGTCGACCTCAATCCGGACTTCGCCAATGCGCATTCGAACCTCGGCAGCGCCCTCCAAGCCAAGGGCGACCTCGATGCCGCCGTCGCGGCTTACGAGACGGCAACGAAGCTCGATCCGCGCTTCGGCGCCGTCTATGTCAAGCTCGCCGAGACGCTGAGCCGGCAGGGCCGGCAGGGCGAAGCGCTGGCCTTCGCCGACAAGGGCATCGCTCTTCACCCGTCCCTTGCAGAAGCCCACAAGATCCGCGCCCTGATCCGTCTCGAACTCGGTCAGGCGGGCGCGGCAGCCGAGGATTTCAGCCTCGCCCTGGCGCTCGACCCGATGTCGGCGACGCACCACGTCAACCTCGCCTGCATGTTCATCAACGGGGGCGATCTCGACGCGGCCGAGCCCTTGCTGCGGCGCGCCATCGCGCTCGATCCCGCCCATGCCGACGCCCACGGCAACCTTGGCACCCTGCTCCTGAAGCGAGGTCTGACCCGTCAGGCGTTCGATGCCTACCACAGGGCCGTGACGCTCAATCCAAGCTACGGGCAGGCCTACTCCAACCTCGCCGGGCTGCTGCGCGACGTCGGCGAGACCGATGCCGCCGTGTCGATGGGCGAACTCGCCATCAAGCTCATGCCCGCCAGCCCGGACGCCTATGTCAACATCGCCGGTGCCTTGCGCCGGCAGGGGCGCCAGGCGGACGCCATCGCGGCCTACCGGCGGGCGCTCGCCCTGAAGCCGGACCTCGGCGACGTGGAGGTCGAGCTCTGCTACTATCGACGGCAAGCCTGCGACTGGAGCGGCCTTGAGGCCGAGCAGGAAGCCGCCATGGCGTCGAGTTTTCGGGCCGGGCAGCGGGTCGCGCCCTTTCCGGTGATGACGTTCGATTCATCGCCCCAGGACCAGTTGCTCGCCGCCCGCGTCTGGGCCAGCGGTTTTCCGCGCGCGGCGCCCCTCGTCCCCTATCGGCCGCGCGAGAGGGCCGAGCGCAACCGCCGGCTGCGCATCGGCTATCTGTCGGCGGATTTCTACAACCACGCCACCGCGATGCTGGTCGTCGAATTGCTCGAACGGCACGACAAGACGCGCTTCGAGATCTTCGGCTATTCGATCGGCCCCGACGACGGCAGCGCCATCCGCCTCCGCGTCGTCGCGGCCCTCGACCATTTCACCGACCTTCGCGTCTTCTCGCACCGCGAGGCGGCGACGCGCATCGGCGCCGACGAGATCGACATCCTGATCGACCTCAAGGGCTATACGGAGGGCGCGAGAACCGAAATCCTGGCCTATAGGCCGGCGCCCATCCAGGTGAGCTACCTCGGCTTCCCGGCGACGATGGGCGCCGGATTCATCGATTACCTCATCGCCGACCGGATCGTCGCCCCAGCGACGCGGCAGGCGGATTTCGACGAGCGGATCGTCCACCTGCCGCATTGCTACCAGCCGAACGACCGCCGCCGGGCCGTCGCCGAGCGACCCACCCGCGCCGCCTGTGGCCTGCCCGAGACCGGCTTCGTGTTCTGCAGCTTCAACAACAGCTACAAGATCACGCCGGCCTTCTTCGACATCTGGATGCGGTTGCTGGGGCGAACCCCGGGCTCCGTGTTGTGGCTGCTCGAGACCAACGATCAGGTCGCCGGCAACCTGCGGCATGAGGCCGAGAGGCGCGGCATCGTGCCCGGCCGCATCGTCTTCGCGCCCCGCGTGTCGGCCGCCCATCACATGGGCCGCCTGGTCCTCGCCGACCTCTTCCTCGATACGCTGCCGGTCAATGCCCATACCACGGCGAGCGAGGCCCTCTGGGTCGGACTTCCGGTCCTCAGCTGCGCCGGCGAGACCTTCGCGGGCCGCGTCGCGGGGAGCCTGCTCCACGCGGTCGGCCTCCCGGACCTCGTGACGCCCGCGCTGCCCGATTACGAGGCCTTGGCGCTCGACCTCGCGCAGAACCCCGAGCGGCTCCTGTCCCTCAAGCGGCGCCTCGGCGAGAACCGCGCGACCGCGCCGCTCTTCGATACCGCGCGCTACGTCCGCCACTACGAGGCGGCCCTCCTCCAGATGGAACGGCTGCGGGACGAAAGTCGTCCGCCCGAGGGGTTCGCGGTCCTTGAGAGCGAATGAGCCCAGGCTCGACGAGGTCAGTCCGTGCGGGCGAGAGCCGGTTTCACCTCAATCCGGCCTCGGCCAGGTAGCGCTTGAGATTGGCGGCGCCCAGTTTGGCATAACGCAGCGGACTGGCCTTCTCGGGGTCCTGTTCGGCCTCGATGACGACCCAGCCCGAATAGTTCGGCAGCGCCTGGAAGACAGCCGGATAATCCACGGTGCCGTCGCCCGGCACGGTATAGACCCCGAGATCATTGCCGTGACCCAGCACCGCGTCGAGAAAGCTCCAATCCTCGGCGCGCGCCCGGTCCATGACGTCGCGCCGCACGTCCTTGGCATGGACATGGCCGATCCGGTCGCGGTAGCGGCGGGCGAGGTCGGCCGGATCCGACCCGCCCCAGGTCGCATGCCCGGTATCGAGCAGCAGGTTCGCGGGCGGGCGGGTATGGGCCATGAAGTCCTCGATGTCGGCTCGCGTCTCGACGATGGTCCCCATGTGGTGATGGTAGCAGAGTTTCAGGCCCTCCGCGGCGAGCAGCTCGGCAAGTTCCGTGATCCTGGCGCCGTATTCGGCCCAGTCACCGTCTGCCATCGTCGGGCGGCGCGAGAGCGGCAGATCGCGCCGGCCATGGATGGCGTTCGACGTCTCGGCCACGATGAACACGTCCGTCCCCATGGCCCGCAGCAGGTCGCGATGCGGCTTGGCAAGGTCGAACTCTTCCCGCGCCGAACGGTTCAGCAGTTCGATGGAGTGCCAGCCGCCGATGCAGGCGAGCCCGAAGGGGGCAAGCGCCGCCCTGAGGGCGCCGGCCTCGCGCGGGAACTTGTGGCCGAGTTCCATGCCTTCGAGGCCGGCGTCGCGCGCCTCCGCAAGGCAGGTTTCGAGCGGCGTCGCGCCGCCGATCTCCCGCAGGTCGTCGTTGGACCAGCCGATCGGGTTAGCGCCGATGCGAATGGGCATAATGACCCTCCTATCTGCCGACGTGGACGGGCGGGGGCCCGCCAGGTCAGCGCTGCGCGCCACGAGCCTCTTCGTAGCGGGCCCGTGCCTCCGCGACGGCGGGGCGCACCGAGACTTCGGGCACCGCGACATCCCACCAATGCCCGCCCGCGTCCGTGCTCGACCCGGCGTCGGTGTCGATCAGGATCACCTGGGTGACGCTCTGCCCTCGTGCGCGTTCGAGCGCCCGTTCGAGGTCCGCGATGCCCAGGGCCCTGACGGCTTCGGCGCCGAGACTGCGCGCATGGGCGACGAAATCGATCTTCGGCAAGGCGACGTGCCGCGCGTTCTCCAGAAGGTTGTTGAACGGCGCGCCGCCGGTGGCCCCTTGCAGGCGGTTGATGCAGCCGAAGCCGCCATTGTCGAGCAGCACCAGCGTGAGCTTCAGGCCGAGCATCACCGAGGTGGCGATCTCCGAGTTCATCATCAGGTAGGAGCCGTCGCCGATCATGACGAAGACTTCGCGGGTCGGATGCGCCAGCTTGACCCCGAGCGCACCGGCGATCTCGTAGCCCATGGTCGAATAGCCGTATTCGGCGTGGTAGCCGAGCGGCTCGGCGCTGTTCCACAACTTGTGGAGTTCGCCCGGCAGGCCGCCGGCCGCGCAGACCACGATGTCGGAGGGTTTCGTGCGTCGCTGCACGGCGCCGATCACCTGGGCATCGGAGGGACGTTCGGCATTGGTGGCTTCGGTATAGCGGGTCGCGGTCGCGAGCCACCCGGCCTTGTGGCGCGAAGCGGCTTCGCTCCAGTCGGCTGCGGCGGTCCAGTCGCCGAGTCTCGCCTCGAGCGCTTCGAGACCGACCCGCGCGTCGGCCACGAGAGGCTGGCCCAGGCGCTTTGTCGCGTCGAAAGGCTGCGTGTTGAGACAGAGGATCGTTCTGGCCGACTTGAAGAGGGCCCAGGAGCCGGTGGTGAAGTCGGCGAGGCGCGTGCCGACCGCGAAGACGACATCGGCCTCCTCGGCCAGGGCGTTGGCGGCCGCCGTGCCGGTGACGCCGAGCGCCCCGACGGCGCGCCGGTGGTCGTGCGGCAGGGCGGATTTGCCGCCCTGCGTCTCGGCCACCGGAACGCCATGCCGATCGGCGAAGACCGCGAGCGCGGCCTCGGCGCCGCTGTAGAGTACCCCGCCACCGGCGACCATCAGCGGTTTCTTGGCGCCGCGCAGCAGTTCCACGGCAGTGTCGAGTTCCCCCGCATCGGGCGCGGGGCGGCGGATCCGCCGCAGGCGTGTCTCGAAGAACCCTTCGGGATAGTCGTAGGCCTCGGCCTGCACGTCCTGGCAGAACGCCAGGGTCACGGGACCGCAATCGGCCGGGTCGGTCAGCACCGCCACGGCGCGCTCCAGCGCCGGGATGATCTGTCCGGGGCGGGTGATCCGGTCGAAATAGCGCGAGACCGGGCGGAAGCAATCATTGGCCGAAACCGTGCCGTCGCCGAAATCCTCCACCTGCTGAAGCACCGGATCGGGGCGCCTGTTGGCGAAGACGTCGCCTGGCAGCAGCAGCACCGGCAGCCGGTTGACGTGGGCCACGGCGGCGGCCGTCACCATGTTGGTGGCTCCCGGTCCGACCGAGGTCGTGCAGGCCATCATGCGGCGGCGGCGCTGCGCCTTGGCATAGGCGACGGCGCTGTGGGCCATGGCCTGTTCGTTATGGGCCCGGAACGTCGGCAACTCGCGCTGGACGGCGTGCAGCGCTTCGCCGAGCCCCGCCACGTTGCCGTGACCGAAGATGGCCCAAATGCCGGCGAAGAGCGGCACGGTCTCGCCGTCGACCTCGGTCATCTGCCGCCCGAGGTAGCGCACCAGGGCCTGGGCGGCCGTCAGGCGAACGATGTTCATCTCGATGTCTCCCGTCTCGGCTCCGCAGCACCATCGTCCGGGCGAAGATCTCGCCAGGCCTCGACCAGCGTCGAGAACCCCGCGGCCATCCGATCCACCACTTCGGCGTCGTCGATCTCGCCGCCGAGCCACGCCCGTGCGGGTTCGCCGAAGATGGTGCGGCCCACCGCGAAGCCCCTGACGAGATCGCAAGCCGCCGCCAGCCGAAACCCCTCGACCAGCGTCGCCACCGGCGCATCGAGCCCGAGCAGCATGATGCCCCGGCAAAGCGGATCGTGCCGCCGGATCGCCGAGGCTATGTTGCTCCAGGCGCCGGCGTTCGACTGCGACTCGAGCTTCCACCAATCGGGCCGCACCCCGATCCCGTACAGCCGGTCGACGACGCGCGCCACGGTGTCGGGGGCGAGCGCGCCATGCTTGCCGGCGATGATCTCGACGAGAAGCTCGCGCCCGATCTGCCGCGCCGCGTCTTGCAGGCGGAGCAACTCGCGCTCCTGCCTGTCGCGCAACTCCACGGGATCGTCCGGATGCATGAAGCACAGGCATTTGATGGTGTGGCTGCGGGGCCATTCCATCAGCTTGGCCGCGAGCGATCCGCCGCCCTCGAAGTCGAGGGGGCGTGACCCCGGACGTTCGACCGGGCGCCCGATCCAGAACGGCAGTTCCGCCGCACGGAACAGGGCCTCGCGGCCATGGGTGCCGTCGATCAGCATGCCGAAGCCCGGGCGGCCATCAGCGACGCGGGCGGCGGCTTCGACGGCCAGCAGTTTCAGGTCGGAGATGCGGTGGCGCGGAGCACCGACGGCGTCGGCCACGGCCTCGAGATGCGCTCGGTGATCGATGGCGAAAGCCATGATGCTGCTCGGATGGACATGAGGCGGCGCCAGCGCATCCCGGGTCGTAGCCCAGTGAAGGTCGCTCAGCGCACGATCCTGGCGCAGCACCCGGGTCGCGGCGCCATGATCCAGGAAGTGCCGAAGTTCCGCGAAGGTGGGGTATTCGGCCGAGCACAGCAGGCGCGACACCGCGAAGGCGCCGCAGGCGTTGGCGTAGGCGCAGCAGGTCTCGATCGGCTCATCCCGTAAGTAGCCGCGCAAAAATCCCGACATGAAGGCGTCGCCCGCGCCGAGCACATTGTAGACTTCGACCGGAAAGCCCGTGCCCTTGACGCCGTCCTCGATGTTCGCCGGGATTTCGCCCGCGAAGACCACGCAGCCCATGGGGCCCCGTTTGCAGACGATCAGCGCGTCGCTGAGCGTCCGGATCGCCCGTATGGCGGCAAGCGGCTCCTCGACCCCGCCGGCGATCATCAGCTCTTCCTCGGTGCCGACGACCACGTCGCAAAGCGGAAGGATCGGCTTCAGGTGGGTGCTGACCTCGCCCGAGGCGATGAAGCGCTCTTCGCCGGCGCCG
>CAXSEU010000038.1:6668-10810 GCA_964236485.1 uncultured Lichenihabitans sp.
CCAGCCCCCAGAGGTTGGGCCGGTAGTCGACATCGAAGATCACGCGGCCGCCGTGCGCCTTGGCGTGGCGGATCGCGAGGCGTTGCGCCGCCGCGGAGGCTTTGCGGGCGAAATGGGTGCCGGTGACGACGATCGCGCGGGCCGTGGCGATATAGGCCTCGTCGATGTCGCTCTCGTCGAGGGCGCTGTCGGCGCAATTGTCCCGGTAGAAGATCAGGGGGAAGTTCTTGGAGTTCCGGATGCCGAGCAACACCAGCGAGGTCAGCCGCTCGGGGTCGGTGTGGACGCCGGCGACGTCGACGCCTTCGCGCAAGAGCTGCTCGCGGATGTAGCGGCCCATGTGCTCGTCGCCGACGCGGGTGATGAGCCCGGATTTCAGGCCGAGCCGCGCACAGCCGATGGCGATGTTGGTCGGGCAACCCCCGACGGCCTTCGAGAAACTCGCCATGTCCTCGAGGCGGCCGCCGACCTGGGTGCCGTAAAGGTCGACCGAGGACCGGCCGATGGTGATGACGTCGAGCGGCATGACGCTCACGAGCCCGCTCTCCCGGCCGGGGCCGAGCGATGCGGGACGCCTGCCCGCCTCAGATCTCGAACCATGCCGACCTCCCCGTCCGGCCTCTCTCGGGCCGCATCGATCGTGACGCGCGATGTTCCTTTTCATACGAAACAAAACACGACGTCCAGAATGAAGTAATTACGGAACGAACGTGCCGAATGCAACCGGCAGGGGCTGGGTCCGTGAGATGGCGCGGGATCCGCTGTTCCTCAGCTCGTACCGGCATCCGCTATGGCGTGCCACAAGGGCATTGCAGCCAACCCAAACCGATGTCCCCGCACGGGCTCGGTTCAACGGGTCGCCCCCGGTCAACGCGGCGCCTTGCCGGCGCACGGCGCGTCAACCCGCGACGGCGGCGAGTTGTTCAAGCTTTTCAACAGCAGCGGGGTTGTTGGAGCGGGCGGCGACCTCCAGCCAGCGGCGGGCCCGCTCGACGTCTTGCCGCATGTAGGCCCCCGACATGTAAAGGTCGGCCAAGGCCATCTGGGCCTGAACGATGTTCTGTTCGGCCGCTTTCTGGTACCAGAAAACCGCCCGGTCGATGTCCTGCGGCGCGCCCTGGCCCTGGAGCAGCATGGCGCCGAGGTTGTACTGGGCGATGGGATGGCCGTTGCGGGCCGCCTTGTCGTACCAGATCGCGGCTTCGGCGAGGTCCTTGGCGACGCCCTGTCCGATACAATGGAGGACCGCGAGCTGGAACTGCGCCGGCGCGTTGTCGAGATCGGCGGCCCGGCGGTACCATTGGGCGGCCGCGCGGGCATCCTTGGCCACGATGGTGCCGGAGAGCAGCAGTTCCGCCGTCACCGCCATGGCCTCGACGTCGCCGCCCTCGGCGGCGGTCTGGAACCATTTCACTCCGACGGCCCGGTTCTCGTCGCCGGAACTGCCTTGCAGATACATCTGCCCCAGCACCTTCAGGGCCGGGGGATATCCGCGCTCCGCGGCGTCTCGCAGAAGCTTCTCGGATTTCCCGGGGTCCCGCTCGGCGCCATCGCCGGAAAGATGCAGCAGGGCCAGGGCCATCTTGGCTTCCGGTTCGCCATCCTCGGGCATGGCGCTCAGCCACTTCGCCGCGAGCGTCGAATCCTTGGGCACGCCGCGTCCATTGAGATACATCAGGCCCAGCTTGGCGTTGGCAGCCTGGACGCCGTGTTCGGCAGCCCGGGTGAACCAATGGACCGCCTTCTGGCCGTCCTGGTCGACCCCGACTCCGTCGCGGTAGAAGACCGCGATGTTGAGCTCGGCAACGGCGTGGCCCTGCTCGGCGGCGCGCAGGAACCATTTCGCCGCCTCCCGCATGACTTTGGGTACGCCATCGCCGCGCGCATGCAGGCTGCCGAGGATATATTGCGCCTGGACGTCGCCGAGATCGGCCGCCTTCCTGTACCAGCTCGCCGATTCGGTAAGGTTCGGGGCCGTTCCTTGTCCCCGGCTGTAGAATTCAGCCAGGCTGACGATGGCGGGAAGGTAGTTCTGCTTGGCCGCCTGCCTCAGCCGGCTCTCCACCTCCCCGGCATTCTGCGGCAGGGCGGCGTTGCCGGCCAGTTGCAGCAGCGCCAGCTGATGCAAGGCCGCGGCGATGTTGCGCTCGGCCGACTTCTTCAACAGCCGCACCGCCTCATCCTTGTCGGATGAAACGCCCCGTCCATCGAGCAGCATCAGGGCGAGCGCGTACTGGGCCGTCGGTTCGTCGTGGTCGGCGGCCTTGCGGTACCACCCGGCCGCAAGTTCGTCGTTCTTTTCGGTACCGAGGCCGTGGGCGTAGATGGCGGCCAATCCGAGTTCGGCCCGGGGTACGCCGTGCTTGGCGGCGCGCTCGTACCATCGGCGGGCCTCGTCGTAATCACGTTCGCAGCCGAATCCCTGCGCCCGATAGAGCCCGACCATGGCCTGGGCTTCGGCCTTGCCCCCCTCGGCGGCCGCCAGGGCCCAGCGGAAGGCGAGCGCAGGGTCCTTGGGGACCGTGATACCGGCCGGGAACAGGAGCTTGCGCCGCCGCTCCGCCGCCTCCGGGTCGACCTTGCTGGCGGCCTCGAACCATCGAGCGGCCTGGCCTTGGGCGTTCTCGTCGCCGGACTGAAACACCGAGCTGAGATGGAACTGCGCCTCGGCATGACCGGCTTCGGCGGCCCGCTGCAACCAAAGGACGGCCTCGGGCGTGTTGCGCAGGACGCCCTGCCCGAACAAGTACATCTGCCCGAGCCGGAAACTCGACTCCGGGTCCTTGCGCTCCGCGGCCTGGCGCCACAGGTCGTGGGCAACGTCGAACTTGCCCTTGGCGGAAGCCCGCTCCGCGCGTTTTCTCAGCGACCGGCGGCTTCGGGTGAAAAATCCAAACATCATGCACCCGTTTGGACGACAGAATCAGGGGTCCCGCATGGACTCGCCCATGCCCGCCAGGAAACCACCCATGATATAGCTGTAAACCGATCGATGTCCGACCTTGATGTCGGCGTCGAGCGTCATTCCGGGCGTGAGTCTGAAGCTGTTCGGCACACCGGTGAAGTTGAGAGCCTCGATCCTGACCCTCGCCTTGTAGTAGGCCGGGACCGTCTTATCGTCGGCATCGGTGGTGAAAGCGCCCTCGCTGATCCAGGTCACGGTTCCGGCCGCGGTGCCGTGTTCGAAATAGTTCTGCGAGTCGATTTTCAGCACGGCCGGGTCGCCGGGCCGGACGAAGCCGATATCCCGCGCGCTGACGTGAATCTCGGCCTCGGCGGGGGTATCGGTCGGCGCCAGGGTCATCAGTTCGTCGGCTTCCTTGAGGACCGATCCCACCGAGAGCTTGGATACCGAGAGCACGACGGAGTCCTCCGCCGCCGTGATCCGCACGAGGTCCTGATGGCGGGTCGCCTTCTGCAGTGACGCGACCGCCGTGTCTCGCTGGTTCTGCGCGCTCACCAGTTCCTGGGCGACGGTGCCGCGCCATTGCTGCACGAAGGCGTCACGGTCGGACTGGATGGAGGCGAGCTGATGCTGGGACTCGATGAGGCTGTTGTGGCCGGTCTCGAGCGTCCGCAACAGTTCGATGCGCGCGTCGCTCGCCTGCAGCAGGCTCAAGAGGCTGCTGGCGCCGCTCTTGTAGAGCGTGTCGCGCATGCCCTCAACCTGATGGGAGATCTTCTCTCGCGCCTGGTAGCGCAACTCGTCGCCCTGCAGCTTGGCGATGGTCGCCTGGGTGGTCTTGACCCGCTCGTCGAAACTGCGGGTCTGCGCATCGAGCTGGGCCTGCCGCTGCCCGAATAGCGATTTCTGCAATGCCGCGTAGGGGGTCTCCTCGGGCGGCAGATCGGCCGGGAACACCAGGGCCCGCCCGTCGAGTTCGGCCTTGGCGCGGATGATCTGCGCGTCGAGTCCGGCGATCTGCTGCCGCAACTGGCTGACGTCGGCCGACGCGAAAGTCGGATCCAGCGTGGCAAGGAGTTGCCCTTTATGGACCTGCTGCCCTTCCTTGACGTCGACGCTCTTGATCAGCGCCGCATCGAGCGACTGGATGGTGATCTGCGGCTTCGAGGACACGATCTTGCCGCTGGCGCTCGGCACCACCCGCATTCTCGACAACCTCTCCCTCGGCGTGAGCAGC
>CAXSEU010000038.1:10820-13740 GCA_964236485.1 uncultured Lichenihabitans sp.
CGGTTGCCGGGGGAGAGCGCGAGGCGGCGGCGCGCGCTCGGCACCACCCGCTCGATCTTGATGAAGGGCGTCGCCACGAGGCTGCCGATGAGCAGGATCGCGATGATCCAGACCGCGATACGCGCCCCGATCGGGTCGCGCGCCTCGCGAATGGCATCGGTCTGGGACTGCCACTGCCGGATGACCTGCAGGGCCTGGGCCGAGCTACGCGACACTGTTCGGACCCCGGTAGGCCAGTTTCGGGCGAGACGGCGGGGCCGCGCCGGCATGGACATTCTGCGTGTACCAAAGCCCGGCGTAGATCTCGTTGCGGGCCAGCAGCTCCTCGTGTGTGCCGACGTCCTCGACCTCGCCGCGCTCCATCACCAGAATGGCGTCCGCCTTGACCAGCGACGAAAGCCGGTGCGAAATGGTGATCACCGTGCGCCCGACCGAGATCCGGTCGATGTTGGCGTTGATGATGGCCTCGCTTTCCGCGTCGAGCGCGCTCGTCGCCTCGTCGAAGATGAGGATCTTGGGATCGGTGATGAGGGCCCGTGCGATGGCGATCCGCTGCCTCTGGCCGCCCGAGAGGTTCGGCGATCCCTCGTAGACATAGGTATCGTAGCCGCGCGGCAGCTTCTCGATGAATTCTTCCGCCCCGGCAAGGCGCGCGGCGTAAACCATCTCCTCGCGCGTCGCGTCGCTCTTGGCGGCCGTGATGTTGCTCCTGATGCTGCCGCTGAACAGGAAGTTTTCCTGCAGGACCACCCCGAGGCTGCCTCGCAGGTGATCGAGGTCGTACTCGCGCACGTCGACGCCGTCGAGCTTGATCAGGCCGACGTAGTCCGAGTGAAGACGCTGCAGCAGCCGCGTGATGGTCGTCTTGCCGGAACCGGAGCGTCCCATGACGCCGAGCGTCGTTCCCGCCGGCACCGTGAAGGAGACATCGCGCAGGGCGGGCTGGATGGCACCCTCGTAAGAGAAACGGACCTTCGAGAACTCGACGGCGCCTTTCAAGGCCTTGCGGGTGCCCCGCCCGGTGCGTCCTTCCTCGGCGGGCTGGTTGACCAGGGCCGCGATGACGCCGACCGCGATGCGGGCTTCGTCGAACTGCTGAATCAACTGCGACAACTGGATCAGCGGCGCGACCAGGCGCTGGCTCAGCATGACGAAGGCGAAGAGCGTGCCGACCGAGAGAGCGTCCGGGCTTCGAAGCATCAGGTAGACGCCGAGCGCGAAGGCGCCGGAGATCATGATCTTCTCAAGCGGCGTCACCCCGACCTGGATGATGTTGCTGACGCGCCCGAGCCGGAACTGGACGTGCGCCTTCTGGGCCGTCATCACGTCCCAAAGATGCTGCTGTTTCGCTTCCAGGGACAGCGACTTGATGGTCCTGATCCCCTGGATGCACTGAGACATGAAGGCGCTGTTGGCGGCGTCGATCTCCTCGAGCGCTGCCGCATGGCGCCTGTAGGCGGGCAGCATGACCGCAACCCAGATGAAGATCAGGCAGCAGAACGCCAGGACGAAAGCCGAGACGATGGCGCTGAAATAGAACATGACGGGCAGGAAGACCAACAGGACGGCCGAGTCGAGGATGCTGCCGAACACCTGTCCGGTGAGGAAAAGCCTGATCTTGCCGAGCTGGGACATCTTGTGCAGCGTCAGGCCGGCGGCGTGACGCTCGAAATAATCCACCGGGAGGTTCAGAACCTTCTCGAACATGGAGACGGAAAGCTTGAGGTCGACCCTGGATGTCAGCCGCAGGATCAGGTGCCGGCGAAGCGCCCCGAAGGCTGCCTCGAACACCAGCAGGATCGCCATCACGATGCACAGCACCTCGAAGGTGTGGAAAGCCCGGAAATAAAGGACCCGATCGCTCATCAGGCGCCAGAAGAAGATCGGCGCCAGCGCCAGTACGCTGAGCGCCACCACGCAGATGATCAGATCCCGGACGATGGGCTTCTCGCGGAACACCAGAGCATAGATCAACGACAGTCCGAACGGCTGTTCTTCGGTCTTTACGTCGTAATCGCGCTGGATCAGGATGATTTCGCGGTTCCAGATCTCCTCGAACTGACGC
Organism: uncultured Lichenihabitans sp.; assembly: GCA_964236485.1. Taxonomy (GTDB): domain Bacteria; phylum Pseudomonadota; class Alphaproteobacteria; order Rhizobiales; family Beijerinckiaceae; genus Lichenihabitans. The sequence goes on from CAXSEU010000038.1 coordinate 12,886, forward strand.
TGGTCGAAGGTGAGGATGGTCTCGCCCTCGCTGTTCGGGTCCTGCAGCACCACCCGCTGGCCCCCATCCTCGAGCGCGGTCCGCAACAGCACCATGCGGCTGCCGTCCTTCAGCCCGACGATCGCTGGAAGCGCCTTCTGCAGGTTGACGAGCCCGTCCCAGAAGACGCGCAGGCCGCGACCTTTCAGCCCGACGCTGGCGGCGCACTTGAGGAGGTCCACGGTGGAGATTTCCCGCCCGTCGAGCCGGTTGTCGCGGACCAGTTGGGACACAGAAAGATGAAGCCCGAAGCGACGAGCCACGACGACCAAGGCTTGCAGGCTCGACGGGCTCGGCAGGGTTTCCGCGCCCTCCAGGGCGTCGATGCTGTCGGTCATTCCACCCCTTGCAGGCCTCGATTTCGCCTCGAAAGGTCCCCCACACTAGGAGATGCGCCCGCGGCCCGCAAGGCGGGGCTCTCGAGGTCAGGGGCTCCCGATGCGGATGGGCACATCCCGCTCGGCAGGGCGATGGACAGCGCCGAGACCCTGGCGTTACGATCCGATCCGGTCGCGGCGTCGGCGCTGCGACCAGCCCCCGCGCCCTCGCTTCGTCCCGCGACATCCGTGAAACCGAACACGTCGCCCGCATGTTCATCGCCCCACCCGAGGCATCCTTTTCGCTCGCGACGTCGGCGGCATGGGGGGAATCATCGGCGATGGTCGCACTCGAAAGCCACGCCGCATGAGGGATGATCCGCGCAGCCATGGCCTCTGGGAGCGTTCCGCGCCGCCGCCGCCGAGGACGACGACGCTCGATGGCGAGACGAGGGCGGATGTCGCGTCCCCCTCAATCTTCTCCTTGCACCGTGGCAGA
>CAXSEU010000039.1:0-13698 GCA_964236485.1 uncultured Lichenihabitans sp.
TCACAGGCGGAGTCAGGCCGTCAACGACAAATGCTCAAACTGATAGATGATCAGGAACCTGGGCCATGGAATTGGTCGTGACGAAGCCGAAACGGCGCAGCGCCGTGCCTTTAAGGGTGAGCAATTCCGCGGCCCGGTCCCACCAGTACATTACAAAATCTGCGGACCCTCCCACGGCTGGATGCGCATTCTGAGCCCGTTGAGATACTCCTCACCAAGAGCCTCACGCATGGGCTCGCCCTTTCCGATAAAAGGCGGGTTGCCCACGATGAACTCGGCCTCCGGCCAGGCTGATCGGCGCGGGTTCGCATAGACGTAGGTTTCCACGGGCGTGCCCCCGACACTGGCGCGGGAGATCGGCCTGCCCGCTGCATCCTTGGCCAGTGCCCTGTCGGCCTGCAGCACCGCATCCATGACGACGATGTTCTTGTAAGCCTTGAGGATAGGCGCTTCCGGCATGCCGCCCTTGGTGCGGACATGCCATTGCAGATGGCCGATCCACAGCACCAGTTCGGCAATGGCAGCCGCCCGAGGATTGATCTCCATCCCCAGGAACTGGCGCGGATCGACCTCGTGGCCCTCGAGGCCCGATAGTGCCTCCTGGCCCCCAAGGGCGCTCAAGGCTTCCAGCACCTCGGCCTCGAGTTGCTTGACCAGTTCCAGGGCAACGTAGAGGAAATTGCCCGTGCCGCAGGCGGGATCAAGGACTCGCGTCCTGCAAAGGACCGCGTGGAACCGTCCGATGGTCTCGACCGCGTCCGTCGATCGCCCTTCCGACGTCTGTCGTTGGACCGTTGCCCGCACATCGGCCCAGTCGGCCCGCAGCGGCTCGATCACGGTGGCGACGACCAACCGTTCCACATAGGCGCGGGGCGTGTAATGCGCCCCGAGGCGCCGCCGCTCGCGGCGGTCGAGCGCCTGTTCGAGCAACGTCCCGAAGATCGACGGGTCGACTTCACGCCAATCGTGCTCCGCCGCCCGGCGCAACTCGCCGATCTCCTCTCGGCCGAGGGCCAACACCTTGCGGGACTTGAAGAACGCACCGTTGAACTGCGGCACCCGGGTTTCGATCGCATAGGCGAAGTCGCCCTTGTCCATCGCCTCCCAGAGCTGCCCGACCATCGGCACGAATTTGTGGGGCTCCGCCTCGCAGCGCTCCAGCACCCGCTTGAACGAGGCTTCGGGCAGCAGGCCGATATCCTCGGCGAACATGGTGAAGAGGCAGCGCATGAGGAACATGGCGACCTCTTCGGCCGGGTATCGGAGTCCCTCCAGAGCCTTCGACACCGAGGCGAGGCGCTCCGCGATGGCCCGCGTGACACGGGCCGCGTGGCGCGCCGGATCGAGGGACGGCGGCGCTTCCCAGATCCGGCGCAGCCGCTCGCGCACTCCGGAATCCCGAAGGTCCTCGAGATAGATCCGGAACGACTGGCGGTCGGGGAACTGGTTGAAGACCTTACCGTCGCGACGGAAGTTGGCGTAGACCTCGAGACAATGGCCGACGTCGCAGACGATGATGAAGGGCGGCGGCTCATGGCCGGCAGGCAGCAGCCGGACGTAGTGCTCGGCCTGCTGGCGGGCGTTGAACATCAGCACGTCCCAGGATTTGTCCGCACCGCGCCGGCCGCGCGGACCCGCGTCGATCAGCGGCAGGCTGGCCTGGCCCAAAACCTCCTTGTCGGAACCAGGACGCCGCGACTGCTTGGCTTCGAGGATGAAACTGCCGCGTCGATAAAGGTCGATGCGGCGCGAGGAGACGCTTCCGTCCCGGGCCGGGTCCTTGACCACACGTTCGAAGACGTAATCGTTGGACTCAGCCGACACAGCCGCCGGTTGTGGCCGCGCCACGCCGAGGATGTCGCAGAGTTCCGTGAGGAACAAGGCATAATTTGCGCGCTCCTGCCCTCCCTCTCGACCCTGCCAGCGCGTGATGAAGCTGTCCGTCGCTGAAAGTGGAGGCATCGCGTCCGACGGCGTTGGTCGACGCGGATCGCGCCGTCGGACAGCAACTCAAATCGGCCTTACTCAACCACCTACACGTGCATGTCTTCTGCATAGCACTTCATGCGAGCGGTAACGAAAGCTTACACCCGTGCGCATGGGTCCTTCAGTGCTCGTCATGATCGGGGTAGAGGAGAAGATCGTAATCACGCGCGCCATGCAGGACATGAACAATGTGCACGATGTCCCCAACGACTTGATAGAAAATGAGGTAATCACGATAGACCCGTCGTCTTAGCCCTTGGTACTCAAAATGCGGGACCAGTGGAAAGGCGAGCGGAGTATCACCAATGTTCAACGCGCTTTCGCGAAGCCGGCGCAAGAAAGCGCGAGCACGAAGCGGACTATCTTGGGCAATGTGGTTGCCGATGCGAGTGAGGTCCAGACGCGCTTCCGCCGAGAGCCGGACCTTCACAACTCCCCGCGTTCCCTTGCCATCTCGGTGTAGCGGGCGTCCAAATCATCGAAGACCGCGACAGCGTCATAGACGCGACCGGCCTGTACGTCGGCCAGGCCCCGGGCGATCGAGGCATCCAGGGCCGCGAGCCGGCGTTCTCGTTCCTCCAGCAGCCGCAGCGCATCCCGCATCACGTCGCCGGCGCTACTGTAACGGCCACTGGCGAGTTGGTCCTTGATGAAGGACTCGTAATGCGGCCCGAGCCTATAGCTACTGTCCATCGGACACCTCGCTCCTGCCCGGTAATAGCGAGACGCGAGGTTTCATTCAACAAGCTCGATGTCAGCGCGGTTCGGATCACGCCAGCCCCTGCAGTGGGCCCACGCCGAACAGCAGCGACAGGCCCACGGCCAGCACCAGGGCGGCGGCGGCGCATTCGAGGCCACGGCCGATCAGCGCCCCGCGTCCCTCCCCGGCGCGGGCGAGTCGCAGCGCCAGCGACTTGGCCAGAACCGCGGTGGAGGCCAGGGCCGCGGTGGTGATCGCCGTGCCGAGCGCCATGACGAGCGTCGAGGCGACCCCGGCCGAGAACATCCCCTGCGCCAGCCCGAACACCAGAACCAGGATGGCGCCCGAGCAGGGCCGTGCCCCCGCGGCCGCGACGGTCGCCGCCGCGTCCCACCAAGAGAACCCCTCGCCCAGCGTCTGCGGGTCCGGCGCGTGGAAATGACCGCAGGACGGCGAATGCTCGTGCGCGGCCTCGCAGACGAAGGGCGAGGCGGCGCTCCCGAACGAGACCGAGGCGGCGCCTGCGAAGGCGAAGGCCGGTTCCGCCATGGCTCTCGCCGGCGCGGCACGCCGAACCTTCGGCGCGCCGCGCTGAACCCGCCACTCGGACCAGAAGGCCTGGCCCTTGCGCCACACCATCCAGGCGCCGAGGAGCGCGATGCCCGCATAGCTCAGCCTCTCGACCGTCGCGGCGGCGTCGCGCATCCCAGTGGCTGTCGCATGAAACACCAGGGACAACAGGGTCACGATCGCGATCGCGACCGCCGCCTGCAGCGTCGCGGCCAGGAACGACAGGACGATGCCGCGCCGCAGGGCGCGCCGGTTCGCCACCATGTAGGCGGCCAGCACCGCCTTGCCGTGACCAGGCCCGGCGGCGTGCAGGATGCCATAGAGGAAGCTGATGCCCATCAGGGTCCACAGGGCGGAGCCATTCGCCTTGCTGGCCCTGACGGCCGCCGCGATGGCGCGCTCAAACGTTCCCTGCTGCGCCAGGATCCAGCCCATCGGTCCGGAGGCGCTCCCGCCGCCTTCCGAGATGCCGACGCCGAACGGATTGTGGGCCTGCGCGAAAGCCGGTGCCACGAGAACGGCGAGCGCCAGGGTCGCGAGTGCCAGGAGCTGAACCGGCCGCGTCACGGGCAGGCGACGATCACGCGGCTGGCGAGCTTGATGCCGAAATCCATGCCGGGCGACATGTTGGAGAAGAAGGCTTCCGACAGCTTCTGGTTGTCGGAGGCGTCGAGCGGCTTCGGCCGCACCACGCTCGCCGAGCAGCCGGCCGGCGCGGCCGCGAGGCTGACCGGGTCCTTGTCGGCGAACTCGAAGGAGACGAAGTAGGTCGGGTCGTAGACGCTGAGAGAGAAGGCGCGGCCGGCGCTGGCGGGCTCCTTCAGGGGCAGGGTGAAGAACAGCGTCACCAGCTTGTCCGGTCCCTCCTTCAGGCTGTAGTCGACGGGCTCGTTGAACTCGAGCTGCTTGCCGGCCACCTTGGCCACGGTGAAATAGCCGAACTCAGCCAGCGATTCGACGTTGGTCTTCGCCATGGGGGCGAGTTGCTGCTCGGTCAGGATCTTGTCGGCGGGCCCGAGCCCCTGCACCAGGAAGGACGAGTACATGTCGTCGAAGGTCCAGGCCGCCCTGATGCCGCCGACCTTGCCGTCCGGGCTGAAGATCACCTCCTGCTTCGCCACGACGAAGACGTGCGGATGGGCCATGGCCTTGGCCGGCACCATCAGGCCGGCCATACCCAGAGCCAAGGCGATCGATGGGAACCCCGAAGTCGTCGCGCGCATGAAACTTCCAGGCCGGCTCGAAGCGCCGGACATGTCATTTGGTCAGGTCGACCTTGCCTGGAGGTTGCTGCCGAAGTTCGGCCCTTTCAGGGCGGCCGTCTCGCGCTGCGGCCTGGCGGCGAGCTGATCGAGGAACAGCGGCCGCGCGAAATAGTACCCTTGGGCGTAGCGGATCTGCGTGGCGGCCTGGAGGTAGGCCAGTTCCTCGAAGGTCTCGATGCCTTCGGCGATGACGCTCATGCCGAGGGCATGGCCAAGCGACTCCACGGCCTTGAGGATGCCCTGGCTGCGGGGGCGCTTGTGGATGTCGGTGATGAACGAGCGATCCACCTTGATCTCGTCCGCCGTGATGTCGGCCAGCGCCGAGAGGGACGAGTAGCCGACCCCGAAGTCGTCGATCGACACCCGCGTGCCGATCGAGCGCAGCAGCGGCAGGACTTCCGTCTGGAACTTGTTCTTCGCGAAGAACGCATCCTCGGTCAGTTCCAGCATCAGCCTCTCGGCGTGTCCGGTCTCGTAGAGCGCCTCGGCGTAGGACGCCATGAAGGCGACGTCCTCGGCCTGTTTGGCCGCCACGTTGAGACTGATGGTGGCTTCCGCGCCGAACGCATCGTCGATACGGTCCATGGCCTGCATGGCCTGGTCCAGCACGAGACGGGTGATGTCGTTGATCAGCCCGAGTTCGACCGCAAGACCGATGAAATCGCCCGGCGGATGGATCAGCCCCTCCTCGTCGCGCCAGCGGAGCAGCACCTCCACGCCCTTGACCTCGCGGCTTCGCGTGTCGAACTTCGGCTGATAGGCGCAGCAGAACCGGCGATCCCGAATGGCCAGGCGCAGGCGCTGTTCCGTCTTCATGCGGAGCGCGGCGCGTTGGCTCATCTCGTCATCGAAGACCGCCATCCCGCCCTTGCCGTCGTTCTTGACGTGATACATGGCGATGTCGGCGTTGCGCCTTAGCAGCTCGTAACTCGTGCCGTGCTCCGGATAGAGGCTGATGCCGATCGAGGCGGAACTGACGATCTCGTGCCCGTCGATGAAGAAGGGCTGCTTCAGACGCTCCAGAAGGCGACGGACCGGATCCGCGGCCCGCGAGGCGTCGGCCAGGGGCGAGAGAAGCAGGACGAACTCGTCCCCGCCGAGACGCGCCAGCATGTCCGATCCGCGCAGGCCCCTCGACAAGCGATCGGCGATCCTGACCAGCAGTTCGTCGCCGACCTCGTGGCTATAATAATCGTTGATATGCTTGAAATTGTCGATGTCGATGAACGCCAGGGCAAAGCCCTCCGCCTGACCCGGGCAGGCGCAGAGTTCCTCGACATATCGCTTCAGCAGCGCACGGTTGGGCAGGCCCGTCAGCTCGTCGAGGAAGGCCCGCTTCAGCAGTTCGTCCTCGGTGATCCGCCCTTCGGCCTCGCCGGGCACCACATCCATCTCGCCGAACCGCCGCAAGCGTTCGAAATCCATTCGGCCGGCCTTTGTCGTGCACGGCACCGATGGTCTGGCCTGGCTCACGCCCGCAGGAGAAAAGACATTCAAGTTTGCACCCTTGGTTTCACCAAGGTCGGATTCTATTCCCCGAAGTCTTTCGCTTCTCGGAATGGATATCGCGGCAGAATCTTTATCCCGCTCCGCCTCCCCTCGACCGTCGCGGGTCGATCTTCTGGCCGCATAACGATCTCTCGTCGCTGGGCTTTGCCGAAGTCTGCGTCGGGGACCGAGAAGAACGCCTTTTGCCGCGCGGCTTTGGGCCGCCGGCGAAGGTTGCCGCCGTGTCTAAGATTTTACCGATGCTTGGAGGAACCCCTCCATGCGCCGAAGCGCTTCGCGGATGTTGTCGGTGGAACTGGCATAGCTGACGCGAATGTAGCCTTCGCCATGGAGGCCGAAATCCGGGCCTCCGATGGTCGCGACCCCGGCCACCTCCAGCAGAGCGGACGCGAGCGCCTTGGCCTTCCACCCGGTCTTGGTGACGTTGGGAAAAGCATAGAAAGCTCCCTTCGGCGTGGCGCAGGAGACGCCCGGCAGCGCGTCGAGGCCGTCCACCACGATGCGGCGGCGCGAATCGAATTCCGCGACCATGGCCCTCACGGCGTCCTGGGGCCCCGTGAGGGCCGCGAGGCCGGCCCACTGGGCCGGGGCGTTGACGCAGGAGAAGCTGTTGACGGCGAGCTTGCGCATCGGCTCGACGAGCGCCTCCGGCCAAACCGCGTAGCCGAGCCGCCAGCCCGTCATCGCATAGGTCTTGGACCAGCCGTCGAGCACGACGAGGCGATCGCGGATGGCCGGGTAGGACAGCAGCGAGCGGTGTTCGAGCCCGTCGTAGGTCATCTGGCCGTAGATTTCGTCCGACAGCACCGCGACGTCCGGAAACCGCTCGAGACCGGCCACGAGGGACTCGATCTCGGCCCGCGGGGTCACGCCCCCGGTCGGGTTGGCGGGCGAGTTGACGATGAGAAGCCGCGTGCGCGGGCCGATCAGGGCCAGGGTCTCCTCGGCCGAAAAGGCAAAGCCGTTCTCCTCGCGGACCGGAAGCGCCACGGCTTTGGCCCCCGTGAACTCGATCATGGACCGGTAGATCGGGAATCCGGGGTCCGGATAGATGATCTCGGCCCCGGGTTGCCCGAACATCAGGATCGCGGCGAACATGGTCACCTTGCCCCCTGGTACGACGACGATGTTGTCGGGCGACACCTCCGCCCCGAGCCGCCTGTGAAGGTCGGCCGAGACGGCCTCTCGCAGCGGCAGGATGCCGGTCGCCGGTGTGTAGCCGTGGTGTCCGTCCCGCAGCGCCCTGACGGCTGCCTCGACGATGTGCGGCGGGGTCGAAAAGTCCGGCTGGCCGATGCCGAGGTTGACGATGTCGCGGCCCTGGCGGGCGAGATCGGTCGCCCGCGCAAGCACCGCGAAGGCATTCTCCTCGCCCATCCGGTCGAAGGCGGCGATGGTGGTGAGCATGGCGGGTTCCGGATGAGGATCGAAGGACGCGCACTGTCGCGGCAGGGGCGAGCCGAGGCAAGGGGTTAGCCACGACGACCCCGTGGCTCGGCGAGGTCCGTGACGCGGCCGGAACCGCCTCTCCCGCCCTAACTCGCTTGATCGGATGGAAAGCCGATGTCCGTCAGCCGCGCCGCCGCATCCCATAGACGGCGCGCCGTCTCCTCGTCGGCGGCCTGCGGCATGACCCCCGAAGGCCCCACCGGGCCGGTCACTTCGCCCCGCCCGGCGGGGCCGTAGTAGCCGCCGGGCTGAGCCTCGGGCGAGGTCGCGGCGAAGAGGACCGGCAGCGCGCCCGCGCTCGCGGATTGCCCGCGCAGCCGGAACACCAGGTTCATGGCGAGCGTCTTCAGTGATCGGCCCTCGCGGCCGGGTCCGTTGTCGATGATGCGCGTGGCCGCCCATCCCGGATGAGCCGCGACGCTGCGGATCGGCCAGCCGTTGATCCCGGCTCGGCGCTGCAATTCGCGGGCGAACATCAGCATCGCCAGCTTGCTCTGCCGGTAGGCCGTCCAAGGATCGTAGCCATGCTCGGCCTGAAGATCATCGAGGGCGATGCGTCCCTGACGGTGCGCCAGGCTGGCGAGGCTGACGACGCGCGCTTCGCCCCGGGCTCGCAGCAGCGCGGGCATGAGGCGGGCCGTGAGGGCGAAATGCCCGAGGAAATTGGTGCCGAACTGCATCTCGAAACCATCGGCGGTGGTGCGGCGCGTCGCCAGCGCCATGACGCCGGCATTGTTGACCAGGATGTCGACGGCGGCGTCGGAACCGAGGCGGGCGGCAAACGCCTCGACGGATCTCAGATCCGCGAGGTCGAGCCTCTCGAACCGCAGGAGAGCCTTTGCATTCGCACGCAGGATCCGGGCCAGCGCCTCGCCACCTTTGGCTTCGTTCCTTCCGGCCAGGATGACGGTGGCACCGCGCGTCGCGAGGCCGAGCGCCGTCTCGTATCCGAGACCGCCCGACGCACCCGTCACCACCGCGACGCGTCCGCCAAGGTCGGGGGCGTCCGTCAGTGTCCAGTTTCGTTCGGGCATGGCGGAGCGTCCGGGTTCCGTGTCGCAACGGCCGCCGGGGTGGTTCGGTTGCGGCGCCCCGTCTCGTGCACCGCCGAAGGGGCGCTTCGTTCGGCGCCGGCGTCGTTGCGGATCGCGCCCGGCACCCCTAGACTCGCGGGCGAGCGGATTGGGCGCTCCAGCGGGTGAACCATGAGCTCTGACAGCGAACGGCGTCGTCTGGCCGGGCCCGTCCAGGCCACCGGCGGTCGGACTGAGGGCCGGGACGAGGCGTTCGAGCGAACGTCCCGCCCCTTCGCGCATCTGGCACGCGACATCCGCGCCCAGACGCCGATGCGGGCTGCCATCACGGGGGCCTACCGCCCTGCCGAGACGGCGTGTGTTCCACCGCTGATCGCGGCCGCGAAGCTCGACGCCGCGCAGGAGCGCCATGCCTCGGCGGTGGCGCGGCGCGTGGTCGAGGCCCTGCGGGCGAAGCCGAAACGCGGCGGCGTCGAAGGCCTGGTGCGGGAATACGCGCTCTCGAGTGCCGAGGGCGTGGCCCTGATGTGCCTCGCGGAAGCCCTGCTGCGCGTGCCCGACAGCGCCACCCGCGACGCGCTGATCCGCGACAAGATCGGCAGCGGCGACTGGCATTCCCACGTCGGCCATAGCCCATCGCTGTTCGTCAACGCGGCGACCTGGGGTCTCGTGGTCACCGGCAAGCTGACCGGCTCGGTCAACGAGACCGGCCTCGCGACCGCCTTGCAGCGCCTGATCGCCAAGGGCGGCGAGCCGCTGATCCGCAAGGCTGTTGACATGGCCATGCGGATGATGGGCGAGCAGTTCGTCACCGGACAGACGATCCGCGAGGCGCTGGGACATGCCCGCGGCTGGGAGGCGCGCGGCTTCCGCTATTCCTACGACATGCTGGGCGAAGCCGCGATGACGATGGCGGACGCCGAGCGCTACTACCGGGATTACGAGACTGCCATCCACGCCATCGGGGCGGCGGCGGGGGGGCGAGGCGTCATCGACGGGCCTGGCATCTCGGTGAAGCTCTCCGCCCTCCATCCGCGCTATTCCCGTGCCCAGCGCGAGCGGGTGATGGACGAGTTGCTGCCGCGCCTCCTCGCGCTCGCGATCCTGGCACGGCGCTACGACATCGGCCTCAACATCGATGCCGAGGAGGCCGACCGGCTGGAGCTGTCGCTCGACCTCCTCGAGGCTCTCTGCTTCGCACCTGAACTCGAAGCCTGGAACGGCATCGGTTTCGTGGTCCAGGCCTACGGCAAGCGCGCACCCTTCGTGATCGACCACGTCATCGGCCTCGGGGCGCGGTCCGGCCACCGCATCATGGTGCGTCTCGTCAAGGGCGCCTACTGGGACAGCGAGATCAAGCGCGCGCAGACGGACGGGCTCGAGGGCTACCCGGTGTTCACACGCAAAATCTACACCGACCTCAGCTACATGGCCTGCGCGCGCAAGATGCTGGCGGCGCCGGCCGCGGTCTTCCCGCAATTCGCCACCCACAACGCCCGCACGCTGGCCTCGATCCACGCCATCGCGGGCGACTGGTCCCCGGGCCAGTACGAGTTTCAGTGCCTGCACGGCATGGGCGAGCCGCTCTACGAGGAGGTGGTCGGGCCGGGCAAGCTCGACCGCCCTTGCCGCATCTACGCGCCGGTCGGAACCCACGAGACGCTGCTGGCCTATCTCGTGCGGCGCCTGCTCGAGAACGGCGCCAACTCCTCCTTCGTCAACCGCATCGCCGATCCCACGGTCCCCATCGAGGCGTTGATCGCCGATCCCGCCGCCGAGGCGGAGGCGATCCGGCCGCTCGGAGCGCCGCATCCGGCCATCGCGGCACCGGTCGACCTCTACGGCCCGTCCCGGCCGAATTCGGCGGGCCTCGACCTCTCCGACGAGGCTCGTCTGGAGCAACTCGCCGGCGCGCTTATGGCCGGCGCGCGAGAGACGCTCGTCGCGGCACCTCAGGAGGCCGGAGCCGGGTTGGAGGGGCGGTGGACCGAAATCCGCAACCCAGCCGACCAATCCGATCTCGTTGGGCGCGTGTGCTTCGCCGTCCCGGCCGACGTCGAGGCCGCGCTGGCCCGCGCCGCTGCGGCCGCAGCGGGTTGGGCCGCGACGCCGGCCAGAGTGCGCGCCGATGCCCTGCGCCGAGCCGCCGATGCCTTCGAGGCCGAGATGCCGACTTTGATGGGAGTCGCGGTGCGCGAAGCCGGCAAATCGCTGCCGAACGCGGTCGGCGAGGTGCGCGAGGCAGTCGACTTCCTGCGCTATTACGCCGGGGAGGCGGAAAGGCTCGGGGACGTGGCGAAGCCCTTGGGGCCGGTGGTCTGCATCAGCCCGTGGAACTTCCCCCTGGCGATCTTCACCGGTCAGGCGGCGGCGGCGCTGGCGGCCGGCAACGCCGTACTGGCGAAGCCGGCCGAAGAAACGCCCTTGATCGCGGCGCGTGCGGTCGCGCTTCTGCATCGCGCCGGCATACCCGAAGATGTCCTGCACCTCGTGCCGGGCGCGGGAGAGGTCGGGGCCGCGCTGGTCGGCGACCCTCGGACCGCCGGGGTGCTCTTCACCGGCTCGACCGACGTTGCCCGGCTCATCCAGAGACAGCTGGCCGGACGCCTCGGCCCCGACGGCCGACCCGTGCCCCTGGTGGCGGAAACCGGCGGCCAGAACGCGCTCGTGGTCGACAGCTCCGCCCTTCCCGAACAGGTGGTCGGCGATGTCCTCGCCTCGGCCTTCGACAGCGCCGGCCAGCGCTGCTCGGCCTTGCGCGTGCTCTGCCTCCAGGAGGAGGTCGCCGACAGGATCCTGACCATGCTGAAGGCCGCCATGGCGGAACTCGCGGTCGGCAACCCGGACCAGCTGTCGACAGACGTCGGACCGGTAATCGGTGCCGAGGCGCGGGCCACCATCACCGAGCATATCGCCGCCATGCGCAGCGCCGGGCGGCGCATCACCCAGGCGCCCCTTCGCGCCGAGGCGGCCGCCGGGACCTTCGTAGCGCCGACCCTGATCGAGATCGCCAGCCTTGACGAATTGAAGCGCGAGGTCTTCGGCCCTGTCCTCCACGTGCTGCGCTACCGCCGCCAGAGGCTCGATGACCTCGTCGACGCCATTAACGCCTCAGGCTATGGCCTGACCTTCGGGCTGCATACGCGCATCGACGAGACGGTGGCGCGTGTCACCGGGCGGGTGCTGGCCGGCAACATCTACGTCAACCGCAACATCATCGGGGCCGTGGTGGGGGTCCAGCCCTTCGGCGGCAACGGCCTGTCGGGCACGGGCCCCAAGGCCGGCGGCCCGCTCTACCTGCGCCGGCTGCTGTCCCGGGTCTCGGCGGAGCCCGCCGCGGGAACGCCAGGCCTGCCGGCCGCGACCTTGCGCGACTGGCTGCAGAAGCAGGGCCACGACGCGGCGGCGGCCCGCGCCTCGACGGCGCTGCGGGGCTCGCGCCTCGAAAGCGAGATCGAGCTGCCCGGGCCGGTCGGCGAGCGCAACCTCTACGGCTTCCATCCGCGCGGCACCGTGCTCGTGATGGCCGCGAGCGCACGAGGTCTCTTCGCGGCCCTAGCGGCGGCTCTGGCCACGGGCAACCGCGCCATGGTGGTTGCGCCGCCGGCAGTGCACGACATCCTGGCGAGCTTGCCGAAGGCAGCGGCCGAGATGGTCCGTGCGGCCCCCGGCGACTGGACGGAAGCCAATGCCGACGCGGTGCTCTACGAGGGGGACCGGGAGGGCCTCCTCGCCGTTCTCGAGCGCCTGGCGGCGCTGCCCGGCGCCGTCGTGCCGGTCCACGCCGTCTCGAGCGAGGGCCTAGCCGATGGGTCGGAGGATTTTCCCACGGACTGGCTGGTGGAGGAGCGCACGGTCAGCATCAACACAGCGGCGGCCGGCGGCAACGCCAGCCTGATGGCGCTCGGATAGGTCGAGCCGCTACAGGCTTGTCCGCGCCGGGGAGCCGCCCGCCGCCACCACGGCTTCGTACTCGGCCGGCACGCCGCAAAAGGTGATCGCGCCCGGAGGGACGATTTCATAGTGGATCCGCCGTCCCGCCGCGATCAGGTGATTGTAGAGCGGGGCCACGTAGAGTTCCGGCAGCGACGGTGCCCGCCTCTCGCGCGCCAGCGCCTCCCGGAAATCCGCCGCCCGGACGAAATGGTAGAGCCCGTCGCAGCACAGATCCGAGATCGGCTGCTTTTCCGTGGTCCGCGCGACGCGCGGCTCATCCGTGCCTTCTGCCGGACCGACATAGGACCAGTTCGCGCCTGCGCCGTGAAACACTTCGAGATAGCCGTCGGACCGGGCGAACCAGGGCGCCGCCGGAAAGCCGAAACCGGGCCGGAACGTGTCGATGTTGAAGATCGTCAGCGGCTCGTCATCATCGACGCCGACCTGCGCAAGCCCGAACTCGACCGTTTCGGCCTGGCCGGCGGTGGGCCCGTCGAGCATCGCCACCCGGGCGTCGGCGATGCCGAGACCCGCGCTCTGGCGCTCGAGGAAACCCGCGGTGTCCGCAACGTCGCGGGCGACGAACAGGAACGGCGTGTCGCCGAACAAGGACTCGAAGCTCGCCACCGCGGCCGTGAAGACCGTGCCGCCGGCGAGCGGCAGCATGTATTTCGGCTTGTCGTAGCCGGCTTCGGTGAACCGGCGCGAGAGGCCCGCCATGGGGATGACGATCATGCGGCGCCCCCCTCGATCTCCGCATAGAGCCTCAGCGCGTTGGCGATGAAGGCCATCTGCCGGTCCGGGCGGTCGGCATGCAGGGGGAGCATGGACAGGAACAGCGCCACGGTGGTCGCCCGCACGCTGAGGCTGCCGGCCTTGATGCCGTCGACCTCGAGGTCGGTCAGCGCGGACAGCAGCCACTGGGTGTTCGAGGTCTCCTCGAAGCCGATGGCGAGGTCCCGGTCGGCGTCGCGCCGGAGCACGTAGCGGCCGGCCAGGATATGGTCGTAATAGCCGGCGATCGAATGGGAGAGTTTGGCGAGATCGTAGCGCGTATCGCCGTAGATCGATGGCTCCCCGGCCCGCACGTAACCCCGAGGGTCGATCACGGTGATGCGCGCCGCCCGGGAGTTATAGAGGATGTTGCTGAAACAGAAGTCGCCGTGCATCACGGTCTCGGCCCGGCCCGACGCGAGATCGATGGAGCGCGCCATCTCCTCGGCGATGCGCAGCAAGGACGGCAGCGGGC
>CAXSEU010000040.1:0-1570 GCA_964236485.1 uncultured Lichenihabitans sp.
CCATCGCGTCGAGCGGGTTGGTGATGCAGATGATGAACGCGTTCGGGGCATATTTCTTGATGCCAGCGCCGACCTGCTCCATGACCTTGAGGTTGATGCCGAGAAGATCGTCGCGGCTCATGCCGGGCTTGCGAGGTACCCCGGCCGTCACGATCACGACATCCACCCCGGCGAGCCCGGCGTAATCGTTGACCCCGGTCATGCGGGAGTCGAAGCCTTCGACGGGCGCCACTTCGGCGAGATCGAGCGCCTTGCCTTGCGGCATGCCTTCGATGATGTCGAACAGCGTGATGTCGCCCAGCTCCTTGAGCCCCGCCAGCAAGGCAAGCGTGCCCCCGATATGGCCGGCCCCGATGAGAGCAATCCTGCTGCGCGCCATCCGGTCCATTCCTCTCGCTTGACCCGGACCCCTGAGGCCGTCGCGGCCGACGTGTCCCCGTCCCGGGCTCTTTCACTCCAATCCGGGGCGAGTTGCAAGGGTTGTGCGGCACAGGCGGGTATCGGCTTCGGCACCAAAGGCCGGCCGCGCGGTTGACATCGGCGAAAGGCTGGACTGCAATCCGGAAGCCAAGGGGCGGAGTCGGGCGTCACACGACGGGGTCGATTGAACATGCCTCGATCACAGGCTGCGAGGAGACGGGCTTGCTTTTTCCTTATCCGGTCGTCGTTTGCGATGTGGGCGGCACCAACTGCAGGGTGGCGATCCAGGACCGGCCGAACGCCACCTTGCGGAGTTTCCCACATCTGTTGACGGGCGACGTTCGCGGGCTTGGAGAAGCCATTCAAGCCGCGACGGCCGCCGAAACCGTGAAGCCGAAGTCCGTTCTGGCCTGTGGGGCAGGGCCGGTCGAAGGCCTGCGGCTGAAGCTCACCAATGCGCCCTGGGTCCTGGACGGGCTCGAGATCAAGGCGAAACTCGGCTTGGAGAACGGCCTGCTCCTCAACGATTTCGAGGCGCAGGCGCTGTCCCTGCCGGCCCTCCAGGCTTCGTGGGTCCGTTTCATAGGACCGGACCTGCCCACCGACGCAGGGCCGCAGGCCATCCTGGGGCCGGGCACCGGGCTCGGCATCGGCTGTCTGGTCCAGAGCCACGGCCGCCTGATCGCCCTGGCGAGCGAAGCCTGCCATATCGGGTTCGCACCGGAGTCCGACGAGGAGGCCGCCTTCTGGCCTCATCTCGAGCGCGCCCACGGACGTATCACCACCGAAAGCGTACTGTCCGGAACGGGACTGGAGCGATTGCATCGGGCGCGTCTCGCCGCCAAAGGCGCACCGTCCTCGCCCAGCATCACGGCGGCCGACATCGTTTCGACGGCGCTCGAAAGCCGGGACAGCGAAGCGGCTGTGACGGTCGGCGTCTATTGGCGGTTGATCGGCCGGTTCGCGGGCGACATCGCGATCACGTTCAAGGCGACCGGCGGCATCACCTTGGCGGGCGGCATCCTGCCCCGCATCTTCAGCCTCGTCGATCACGCGGCGTTTCGGGCCGCCTTCGAGGCGAAGGCGCCCGTCGCCGCTCTGGCACGTCACATTTCAACGCGGCTCATCGTCCAGCCGGATTCGGTGTTGG
>CAXSEU010000040.1:1580-13652 GCA_964236485.1 uncultured Lichenihabitans sp.
TCGATTTCGAAACGCGGCAGTGGCGACGGTAGGTCGCCCGGGAACGTGCCATGCAGACTTCAGGCGGCGCTCGGCGTTTGAACCTGATTAAGCACGCCGAACAGCGCCGAGGGGTCGCGGGTGACCCGTAGCCTGGACACAAGGTGCCCGTCTCGCATCATGCGTGCGATCCGTGCCAAGGCCTTGAGATGATCCGCTCCGGCCGACTCGGGCGCGACCAGCAGGAACATCAAATCCACCGGGCCGCCGTCGAGCGCTTCGAACTCGATCGGCTTTTCCAGGCGCGCGAACACGCCGAAAACCCTCTGGCACGCGGCGAGCTTGCCATGCGGAATGGCGATCCCGTTGCCGACCCCGGTCGAACCCAGCCGCTCGCGCTGCAAAACCGCGTCGTAGATTTCACGCGCCGGCAACCCTGACACGAGACCCGCTCGCTCGCTCATATCGTGCAGGACCAGTTTTTTCGTGGTCGCCCGCAACGCCGGCAATATCGCATCGGCGGATATCAAGTCATGCAACGGCATTGATAATGTGAGTCCAATAGCGGCACCGGTCGATCAGCAAATCCCGTGCCGCGGCTCCAAGGCAAATCCGCGCGCCGGCCATCGCCGGCCCGTCACTTCAAGGGTGCTGACCCGCCCCATCCGCTTTGCCGGAAGGATCGATCCAGCCGATATGTCCATCGGAGCGCCGATAAACAACGTTGACCTCCTCCGTCCCTGCATGCCGGAAGACCAGGAGCTGAATACCGGACATATCGAGTTCAAGAACCGCGGAGGAAACCGACAGGCTGCGCAGCGACGATTTGCTCTCCGCCACCACGACGGGGCTGAAGTCCGCAGCGATCTCTTCTTCAGGCGCCTCGATCACATAACTCGCCATGACGGCGTCGGGTTGCGCCTCGTCCCGATGTCCGCCGGCCGACGGACCGTGCCGGTCCTTCAGCCGTTGCTTGTGTCGGCGAAGACGCTTTTCGATACGGTCGGCCGCCTGATCGAAGCAAACATAGACGTCATGAGCGCGGCCTTCGGCCTGCAGCGTCGCACCGTTGGAGAGCTGGATGAACATGTCGGCGCGGAATCCGGAGCCCTCCGGCTCCAGCGTCACATGGCCCGAGGGTTCGGCCCCGAAGAACTTGCCGATGATGGCGCCGACTTTGGTGCGGGCATGATCCTGGAGGGCGCTGCCGATCTCGATATTCTTGCCTGAAACTCGGAACGACATCGATGTGCCTCGCCTCTTCGTGCAACAGCGGCATCGAGCCAGCGTTAGAAGCCTTGCCGGGTGAAGTCAAATGCCCCCAAACGTCGGTCCGGCGACCGCTTGGGCAAGCCTCCCGCGTTACGACTTGGGACCATCGATGTGCATGATGGCACAAAAGGATTCCGTCTTTTCCGCGTTCTGGATTCACCCGCCATGTCCCACAGAGATCACGCCTCCGGCGCCTTTCCCGCATCCGTTGCCGAGGCGTTCCTCCGGGCCATCGAGGCCGCGGAGGTCCATAGGGGCGCGACGGCTCCGAACCCGCCCGTCGGCTGCGTGCTGCTCGACGCGAGGGGGCACATCCTTGCCGTTGGAGCGCATCGCAGGGCGGGCGAACCGCACGCCGAAGCCGAAGCCCTGGAGGTCTGCCGGCGGGCCGGGACGACGCGGCACATCCACACCGCGGTGGTGACGCTGGAGCCGTGCAATCATTGGGGACGCACGCCGCCCTGCGCGCAGGCGATCACCCGAACGCCCGCGGAGGCGGTGTGGATCGGTGCCCGCGATCCCAACCCCGAGGTCGCCGGCAATGGCGCGGGACGCCTGCGCGCGGCCGGCCTCGACGTCCACGACCTCGGCACCGCATCGAGGGACAGTGTCGCCGCGGGCATCGCCGCGGCGTGCCGCGGCCTCATCGCACCATTCGCCAAGCGAGCCTCGACGGGGCGCCCCTGGATCACGGTCAAGCAGGCTATCGACGCCGCCGGTTCGATGATTCCGCCCCCCGGTCGGAAGACCTTTACATCCCCGGCCGCGCTGACCTTCGCGCATGGATTGCGCAAGCGTGCCGACGCGGTGCTGACCGGCTCCGGCACGATCCTCGCGGACGATCCTCATTTCACCGTCCGTCACGTGGCCGACCATCCCGGCAAGCGGCGCAGCCTGGCGATCCTGGACCGGCGCGGCCGCGTGCCGCCTGGCTATCGCGCCGAAGCGGAAGCGCGGGGTTTTCTCGTCCGCCCGGAGACGGATCTCGAAGCGGCTCTCGACGGTCTGGGACGCGACGGTGCGTTGGAGATTCTTGTCGAGGCGGGACCGGCGCTGACAGCCAGCGTGCTTGACGGCGGCCTGTGGGATGAACATGTCGTCATCCGACAAGGCGGCGCGTCCGGAACCGACGAGGTGGCGGTGCAGCGGCGGGACGACAGGCAATGGTGGACGGTTCCGCTGGAGCACGGGTTCGCTCCCGCGGGTGCGGCCTGACCGGGACCGTGACAGTGGAGTGTGTATGTCTGGTCTCGACGAAGCGGTTCGGCACCTCGGTTCGGGGGAGCCCGCCGTCCTGATCAATGAGGACCAGGACGGCGCTGGTTTCCTGGTTGCTTCCGCCGAGGGCGCCGATGCCGCACTCTTGCGCCTGATGCGGCGGGAAGGCGAAGGCGCCCCGACCGTCTGGTACGACGCCACGCACGCGGAGGACTCGCATTCGGCGGCGGCCCTCGACGAACCTGTCCTCGGCCGCGCCTCGGTCGCCGCCCATGGGGTGCTGGCCAGGGCAGCCGAAGCCGAGGCAGCGGTCGACGCCGTGAGGCTTGCGGGCCGTCCTCCCGTGGCGCTCGCGACCCGCCTCAAGCTCCCCGGCGGCGTGCTGGCCGCCCAAGCCGCCGCGTCGGACTGGGCCGTCCGACATGGCTTGCCGACGTTCTCGATCCAGGACGTGCTGGCGGCACGGCTCACCGCTGAAGCCATCGTGGACGTCGTGGCCTCGGCCCGCCTCCCCTCCCTTTTCGCGGACGTGCCGCTCGAGGTCCGCGCCTATCGGAGCCTCATCGACAGCGTCGAGCATCTGGCGCTGATACATGGACCCCTGGGGGCCGATCCGCTCGTTCGTTTGCACTCCGAATGTCTGACCGGCGATGCGCTCGGGTCTTTGCGCTGCGACTGCGGTGACCAGTTGCGCGAAAGCCTGCGATTGATCGGCGAGCATGCCACCGGTGGGGTCGTCGTCTACCTGCGGGGGCAGGAAGGGCGGGGCATCGGACTCGCCAACAAGATCCGCGCCTACGCGCTTCAGGATCTCGGCCGGGACACCGTCGAGGCCAATCTCGATCTCGGGTTTCCGGCGGATCTGCGGAGCTACGGTGTCGCGGTACAAATTCTGCGCGGTCTCGGGATCGGGAGCGTGAAACTGCTGACCAACAATCCCGCGAAGTCGAAGTCGCTGGAGCGATATGGCATCCATGTCGCCGAACAAGTGGCGCTTCGGATCGATGCCAATGCCTACAGCGCGACTTACCTCGATACGAAACGCCGCAAGATGGGGCATGATTTCGCGCCGCCGCTCTAAAGCCCCTGATCAACCAAGACTTTCGAGCCATCGGTGAAGCGTGAAAACCGGAAGGGGCCTGGATCGACGACCGGCGGATCGCCCGCCACGAGATCCGCCATCAAGCGGCCGGCCCCGGGGCCGATGCCGAACCCGTGGCCGGAAAAGCCGGTGCCGATGAAGAAGCCCGGCAGCGCCGCGACGGGCGAAATCACCGGGACGGCATCGGGGGTCACGTCGATGAGGCCGCCCCAGCGCTCCGCCTCCGTCGCCGTGGCGAAGGCCGGATGGACCTCTCGCAGCGCCGCCATCGCGGCATCGAGCAGACGGTGGTCCGGCCTTGGATCGAGGGTCCGGTTCCGTTCGAAGGGCGTCACGGCGTCGGGCGTCCAGCGGCGTGGCGTCAGGAGTTCGTCGAGGAACAGTCGGCTCACCCGGAGCCTGAGATGACTCCAATCCGCCCGCAAGGCCGGCAGGAAGGCACCGAACAACCGGAAACTGTCCGGCGTGATCTCGGCCGTGGACAGGCCGCCGTGGGCCACGGTATAGCCCCCGTCGGCGCGTTTGCGAAAGGCGAAGTCCGAGCCTGCAGCGGAGCATTCCGGGCCTCCGTGGAGGGGCTGCGTCCGCAGCACCGACCCGAGGACCTTGAGCTGCGGCAGGGATATCCCCAGGTTGCCGCAGAAGAGGCGTGACCAGGCGCCGCCCGCCAGGACCACCGCCTCGCAGGCGATCGTTCCTCGCTCGGTCACGACACCCGAGACGCGGCCCGCCTCGGTTTCGACGGCTCTGACGGCGCAATCCGTCAGCACGCTGACGCCGAGGCGCTGCGCCGCCCGTGCAATGGCCGGTGCGGCCTTCCCGGGCTCGGCCCGCGCGTCGCTGGCGGTGTAGAGGGCGCCCGCGATCCTGCGGTCGAGCCCGGGAATCAGCGCCTTGGTCTCCGCCTCGGTGATCAGGCGCGACTCGATCTGGTAGGGGCGGGCGTGTTCGAGCCATGGCTCATGGCTCGCCATCTCCTTGTCGTCCTCGCAAAAATAGAAAATCCCGCATTTGCGGAAGCCCACGTCCGTGTCGAGCACGGATCCGAGCGACTCCCACGCCCGCAAGCTCTCGAGCACCAGCGGGATCTCGCGCGCGTCCCGCCCCATGGCACGGCACCATCCCCAGTTGCGGCTCGACTGCTCGCCCGCGATGCGTCCCTTCTCGCAAAGCGCGACGCCGAGGCCCTTGCGGGCCAGAAAAAGCGCGGTGCTGCAGCCGACGATGCCGCCGCCGATGACGACGACGTCGGTCCGGTCGGGCAACACGGCTGAGGCCATAACAGGATCGACGCGAGGCGACATGGCGCTCGTCCGCTCAGGAAGCGTCGTGAGCGAGCCCGGTGCTCAGGCGCTTGCGCGCTTCGGCATCCGAAACCTTGCCGGACCGCACCTGCTCGGCCAGGAGGTCGCCTTCGTCGATGAGGCCATCCGGATGCCCGGTTCCCTCCTTCTGACGCGCCACGATGCGGCTTCGTATGCAAATCCATGCGTCGGCGAACCTGGCGTTCTCGGCCATGCAGGCTTGATCCGAACCGGCCGAAGCGCCGGGTTTCGTCGGCATACAGCCCGCCGCGAGGAGCGCCACGCTCGCGGCTACGATCAAGGTCCCTCGCATCGCTCTTCCCCGTCCGCGCCCTGACCTTCGCACTCGACCGAGCTCGATGCGACCTCCGGGCACTATCGCCAAGTTGCGTCGCCGTTCAAGCACCGCTGCGCCTTTCGAGCGGCGCATCCAATTGTCTGGAGCCCAACGCGCTTATGGCCTATGAATGGCTGGTCCCCGGTCGACCTCGTGCTGTTCCTCGATCCCGGATCGCTTCCGTCGGCTGCCGCGTTCCGCGACGCAGCCGCTTCGAAACCTTAAGGCGCATCTCTCCTCGTGGCTTTTCCCCCGACCCTGCCGGCCCTGGCGCGCGCCCTGGCTGAACGCAACTACACCGAGGCGACCCCGGTCCAAAACGCCGTGCTCGACGCCGACGCGGCGGAGCGAGACCTTCTCGTCTCGGCCCAGACCGGGTCTGGCAAGACCGTCGCCTATGGGCTCGCCATCGCACCCACGCTCCTGGGGGAGGCCGAACTGCTGCCGCTTCCAGGCTCACCGCTGGCGCTCGTCGTGGCGCCGACCCGTGAACTCGCGCTTCAGGTCAACCGCGAACTGACCTGGCTCTACGGTCCGGCGGGCGCCCGAGTGGTATCCTGCGTCGGGGGCATGGACCCGCGGCGGGAGCAGCGCGCCCTGGCGGCCGGCGTCCACATCGTGGTGGGGACACCGGGTCGCTTGCGCGACCATCTGGAGCGACGCTCGCTGGTCGTGGATCAGCTGAAGGCCGTGGTGCTCGACGAGGCGGACGAGATGCTGGATCTCGGCTTTCGGGAGGACCTCGAGTTCATCCTGCAGACGACGCCGCCGGAGCGGCGGACACTGCTGTTCTCGGCCACCATGCCCAGCGGCATCGCGACCCTCGCGAAGAACTACCAGCGGAACGCGTTGCGGCTCGAAGTGGCCGGCCGCAAGGAAGCGCACGCGGACATCGAATATCGCGCCATCCGGGTGCTTCCCAAGGAGACCGAGCATGCGGTAGTCAACCTGCTCCGCTACTTCGAGGCGCCGAGCGCCCTGGTGTTCTGCAACACGCGCGAAACCGTGCGGCACCTGCAGGCGGTGCTGCTCGAGCGCGGGTTCTCGGTGGTGGCGCTCTCCGGCGAACTCAGCCAGAATGAGCGCAATCATGCGCTCCAGGCCTTGCGCGACGGACGTGCGCGGGTGTGCGTCGCGACCGATGTCGCGGCGCGCGGCATCGACCTGCCGGGCCTGAGCCTCGTCATCCACGCGGAACTGCCCAACAACGGCGAGACGCTGCAGCACCGCAGCGGCCGCACCGGCCGCGCCGGCCGCAAGGGCGTCAGCGTGTTGCTGGTTCCGCAATCGCGGCGCCGGCGCGCCGAGGCCATGCTGGCGGCGGCCAATGCCCAGCCGATCTGGAGCGGACCGCCTACCGTCGAGGAGATCCGGACCCTCGACCAGCAGCGGCTGATGTCCGATCCGCTGCTGAGCGAGGAGAACAGCGAGGAAGACCTCGTGATGGCGCGCGCCGTCCTGGCGGAGCGTTCGGCCGAGGATGTCGCGGCGGCATTGGTCCGGGTATATCGCGCGCGCTTGCCGGCTGCGGAAGACGTCATCGATCCCGGCTTTCACCAGGAACCGCGCAAAAGCCCAACCTCGCCGGGAGAGCGGCGGCGCGACCGAGCGGCCGACCGTCACGCGGTCGGAGCCAGTCGGGATGGGGCGTCGCCGCGCGCCGGGTGGGATCCCGTCGACGGCGACGCGAAGTCGGGCCCGGGCATGTGGTTCCGGCTGGCACTCGGCCGCAAGCAGAATGCCGACCCGCGCTGGATCCTGCCGATGCTTTGTCGTCGGGGTCACGTACAGAAGCAGGATATCGGCGCGATCCGCATCTTCGATCAGGAAACCAAGTTCGAGGTGAGGGGCCCCGCGGCTCGCGACTTCGCGCGCGCCATCGAAGGGCAGTCGAGTTCCGACGGTCGCATCGAAGCCATCGGCTCGGACCGGCCCGGGCAGCATCGGCACGAGAGGCACGCCAAGGCGGCCGACGCCGGCAACAAGACGAAGACTCGGAAGGCCAAGCCTGCGGCCGTCAACTGATCGTCTGGCGACTCCGCTCAAGGTTAGAGTGTCGCATGATGTGACCCAAGGAACCGTCACCGAGTCATGGCGTTGACTTCGCAACCGCAAGAGCGAGAGGCGACAACCCAATGGTTGATGACGCGCAGATGTTGACCAGGTCTACGCGAGGCTTTGCTTCGATGGACCTTGAGAAGCGGCGTGCAATCGCACGCAAAGGCGGGGAAAGCGTTCCGAACGAGAAGCGCAGTTTCTCGCAGAACCCGGAATTGGCGTCGCAGGCGGGGCGAAAAGGTGGGCAGAGCGTCGGACCGGAAAAGCGAAGCTTCTCCCAGGATCATGGACTGGCCGCGCAGGCAGGGCGCAAGGGTGGGCACGCGTCCCATGGAGCCCAACGGGTGCTGAGGGCGGAAGTCTAGCATATATCATGTTGTTGCTGACGCACGCAGATCAAGAAGGCCTGACGTGCTCCAGGCACCCGCGGACCTCAGCCAAGGCCTGCCACGATGGTTCGAGGCGAGACCGAGAGCGCCAATCGTCTTGAGAACCATCGTTCGCCTTTGTCAGGGTCGCCAAGCGCGGCCCAGACGACCTGTTTCCCAGCTTCGACGAGAAGGTGGATTTCGCCGGCGGTTTCGGCATCGGACAAAGCTTCGGGCCATCGCTGCGCCTCGCGCCGCGCAAGCGTGAGTATGTCCGCGCTGACCTCCGGCGAATGCAAGATGACCTCTGCAGATTGCATGGCGCGTACTGCTCGAAGCGTCAGGAGGTCCGGCATCCCCGGTCCCAATCCAACGAGATCGAGCGAGCCGGCGGTCTTTAGGTCCTGTTGCGTCGCCGCGTCCATGCAGGCTTGTCGATCCTGGTCGGTGGGTACCTGCGCGTTGCCGGCAAGGGCCCGCTCCGCGAAAACCTCCCAGAAGCGGCGGCGCGCCGCAAATCCGAAGGCTCTGGCCTGCAGGTCGGGCCGCCAGTCCTTGGCGGCCTGTGCCCAGGCCCGAATGTCCGGCGGGAGGAACGCTTCCAGCCGCGTGCGCAGGGCTTGGCCGAACACCGGCGCCGCGCCATCGGTCGAGATCGCGACCAGGAGCGGCGTCCGCTCCACGACGGTCCCGAACTGAAAGTCGCAAAGCTCCGGGACATCGACGATATTGACCGGGACCCCGGCGCAGCGAGCGGCCTGCCTGAAGTCCCGCGCGCCCGCCCCTTGGAGCGCGCCGATCGCCAAGGCGGCGCCGTCCAGATCGCCATTGACCCAGTGGCGAAGAGCGATGTGGAGCGCGCCGCCCAGGCGCTCTCCCAGAAGGATCATTTCAGGGCAGGGCGCCGGGTCGAAGACGAGGACTCGAGCCCCTGCGGCCGCGAGAAGTTCAGCCTTCCAAACCGCCGGCAACGACCCGCCGGCCAGCACGGCGACCCGCCCGCGCAGCTTGAAGAAGATCGGCAGCGTCGGCAGGGAACCGATGCCGCTCGCCGCGAAGGCCTTGCCGCTCATGCCAAGGCCCGTCCCATCAAAACCCGACCGCCGCGCCGGAGGGCGCCCTTACGTCGCTGGCACCGTAGAGCGCGAAAACACCGGGCGGCCGTGCCAGGAACGACAGGTCGGCTCCCTGCCTCGCCGGATCGTTCCCACCCGGCATGATGGCTTCCGCCTGGCCCCAGGGTGTCGCTTCCTTGAACGTGTAGCCGGAGGTTTGCAGGCGTTCCATCGTGTCCGGAGACAGGGCGTTTGGTTCGATCTCGATGCGGTCGGGCATCCATTGCTCGTGGAAGCGCGGCGCGTCGACGGCTTCGCCGAGGCTCATGCCATGATCCACGACATCGAGGATCGTCTGCAACACGGTGGTGATGATCCGGGAGCCGCCTGGGCTGCCGACCACCATCACGAGGCGGCCCTCGCGCGTAACGATGGTGGGGCTCATGGAACTCAATGGAGTCTTGCCGGGCGCCACCGCGTTGGCACGGCCTCCGACGAGGCCGAACATGTTGGAGGCACCCGGCAGCGCGTCGAAATCGTCCATCTCGTTGTTCATCAGGATGCCGGTGTCCCCCGCGACCCGGAAGTTCCCGAAGTAGCCGTTGAGGGTCGTGGTGACGGCCACGGCGTTGCCGGCCGCATCGGCGATGGAGTAATGCGTCGTCTGCTGTCCCTCGTGATCGGCCTCCAAAGCACCGAGCGATGAGGAGGGGGTTGCCTTGTTCACGTCGATGCCGGTGCGCAGCCTTGCCGCGTAGGCCTTGTCGGTCAACCGACCCGAAGGATTGTCGACGAAGCTCGGGTCGCCCAGGCTCTGCCGGTCACGAAAGGCGCGGCGCTCCGCTTCCGCCATGAGGTGGACCGAAGCGGCCGAATGAAACCCCAGCGCCTTGAGATCGTAGCCTTCGAGGACATTGAGGATCTCGCAGAGCGCGATGCCGCCGCCGCTCGGCGGCGGCGCGGACTGGATATCATAGCCCCTGTAGCTGCAGCGGATCGGCGCAAGCTCGCGCGGCTCATAAGCCGCGAGGTCGCGATCTGCGAGGATGCCGCCTCCGGCCAGGCTCGCCGCGGCGATCGCATGGCCGATCGCGCCTTTGTAGAACGCCTTGGCGCCACCCTGCGCGATGGCTTCGAGCGACGCCGCGAGACGCGGCTGGCGGAACGTGTCGCCGACGCCGTAGGGTCGACCATCGTGCAGGAAGACGGCCGCCGTCGCGGTATCCTTGGCGAAGTCGGCGGTGCCGGCCCGCAGGGCGGTGACGTCGGCGGGGCCGAGCACGAAGCCGTCGCGGGCGAGGGCGATGGCCGGCGCCATGACGGTGGAGCGCGGGAGCGATCCATAGGTCCGCAACGCCAATTCGAGCCCCGCCACGGAACCTGGAACGCCAACCGCGAGCCAACCCTCGGTCGAGCGATGCGGCACGACATGCCCGGCGCTGTCCTGGAACATGGTCTCGGTCGCGGCGAGCGGCGCCTTCTCGCGGAAATCGATGAAGGTCGAGCGCCCGTCGGCCAGCCGGAGGCTCATGAAGCCCCCCCCGCCGAGGTTGCCCGCAGCAGGCCAGACGACCGCCAGCGCATATCCCACCGCGACCGCCGCATCGACCACGTTGCCGCCTTGCCGCAGGATCGAAACGCCGGCCGCCGAGGCGAGGCCGTGGGCCGAGACCACGATGGCGTGATCGGCGCCCACCGGGGGCGGCGACGCGGCCTTGGCGAGGGGCGCCACGAGGACAAGTGCCGAAGCGAGTAGCACACGAAGCAAAGGTCTTTCTCCCTCGAACGCCGGCTTTTCCCGCGCGTGCGCAGCTTAGGGCGTAGGGTGATGCGATCAAGGTCGTTCGCACCTTGAGCATGTCCGTATGTCGCAGACTTGACGCGGGAGAATGGCGCGAAGCGGCTCCCCGCAGCCCAGTCGACTATTTGCCTTTTGTTCCGCGACTCGGTAGGTCTCCGGCCGCCCGTGCCCGGCCGAGGCAAGGCCCTGCGCCCGTCAGTCACCATGATGAGTTTCCATGCCCGATGTTGAGACCTCGTCGCCGAAGCGCCGCGTCGCCGAGCGCGCGCTCGGCTTCGTGCGGGATGGGATGCTCCTCGGGCTTGGCACGGGTTCGACCGCGACGATCTTCGTCGATCTGCTCGCCGACAAGGTGCGGGCGGGCATGCGGGTCATGTGCGTGCCGACGTCCGAGCGGACGCGCACCCAAGCGCAAGCGCTGTCGATCCCCGTCGCCACGCTCGACGACCATTGCGAACTCGATCTCACGGTCGACGGCGCCGATGAATTCGATCCGGAGCTCAGGCTCATCAAGGGCGGAGGCGGCGCCCTGCTGCGCGAAAAGATCGTGGCTGCCGCCTCGAAGTCGATGATCGTGATCGCCGACGCCTCGAAGGCCGTGGACCATCTTGGACGGTTTCCGCTCCCGGTCGAAGTCAATGCTTTCGGCTTGGCCTCGACGCGCCGCCTGATTGAGCGGGCCGCATCCGCCTGCGACCTCGAAGGCGCCGTCGTGTTGCGGATGGCGGAGCCCGGAAAGACTTTCGTCACGGACGGTGGTCACCTGATCCTCGACTGCCATTTCGGCCCGATCGCCAAGCCGGACCTCCTTGCGGACCGATTGGCCGAGGTTCCCGGCGTCGTGGAACATGGATTGTTCATCGGCTATGCGCGCACCATCATCACCGATGACGGGCCGCTGACGCGGGTGATCGGCCGACAGGACCCAGACTTCAGTTCATAGGATTTTTTCCAATGCAGAGAATTCGCCGCCGGTTGGCATGCGCTGTTGTCTTCGGCTTGGCCCTCGGGGGGGCCGCGCTCGCCCAGGACGCGCCGTCGCCGCCGGCTCCGGCGCCGGCGAGCCCCGCCCCACAGGCGCCGGCCGTGCCCGACCCTGAGCCCTCGGCATCGCACATGGCGGCGGCGCGTGATGTCATCGTCGCTTCCGGCATGGCACGATCCTTCATCCCCATGGTGCCGCAGCTCAGCGAACAGATCGCCCCCATGCTGACCCGCACCCGACCGGATCTGACCAAGGATCTCACCGTGGTGCTGGATCAACTGAAGCCGGAGTTCGAGAAGAAGACGGACGAGATGATCGACATCGCGGCTCGCATCTTCGCCCGGCGGATGAGCGAGGACGATCTGAAGCAGACGGCGACTTTCTTCAACTCGCCGGTAGGCAAGAAATACGTCGATCTGCAGCCCGCCGTGCTCGATGAGCTGGTCGTCTCCATGCAGTCTTGGACGCAGCAACTGTCCAATTTCATGATGCAGCGCGTTCGCGACGAAATGACCAAGAAGGGACACAAGTTCTAGCCTAAGTCGTGCTGGCGCCGACATACGCCAGCTGAGAAAGGGAGCACGTTCACATGG
>CAXSEU010000041.1:0-13627 GCA_964236485.1 uncultured Lichenihabitans sp.
GCCCGGTAGAGCGCCAAATTGGCGAGGCGCACCAGTTCGGCACGCTCGGTCGCGTCGTCCGGGGCGATCGCGATGCCGATCGAAAGCGAGAGCGAGATCGGCGCGCCGCCGACCTCGAAGGGCGGCTTCATGGCGAGGCGGATGTTTTCCGCGAACCTCTCGCAATCGGCGCATTCCTGGATGCCCGGCAGCAGGATGCTGAAGGCATCGCCTTCGAAACGGGCGAACGACTGGCCTTCGGCCAGCACGGCTTCGATGCGGCGGGTCACGGCTTGGAGCATGAGGTCGCCGCTCTCCAGCCCAAACGTGTGGTTGATGTCCTTGAAGCGGTCGACGTCGAGGTAGAGGAGGGCGAGCTTGCGTCCGCCCTGCTTCAGCCCCTTCAGATCGCGTTCGAGCACATGGTTGAAGAAGACCCGGTTCGGCAGGCCCGACAGCCAGTCGTTGCGGCTGGCCTTGACCGCCCGGGCTTCGCTGGCGTGCAGCTTTGTGGCTTCGCCACGGGCCCTCAGAATGATCGTGACGGCGATTGCCGAGGTAATCGCCATGACGATCACCGTCCACCGGAGCATCGACTCGTCGCCGGGACGCACCGGTTCCCAGCGCAGGCCGAAACCGCGCCAGTCGGCGACGTACCATGCGCCGCGTCCGCTGACGCCGTCGCTGGCGCCGCGGACCAGTTCAAGGCCTTCGACACCGGCAGCCCGGGAGACTTGCCCGACATAATGAGGGTCGATCCGGCGAACGCCGACGACGATCGCCCGAGGGCCCGCGGCCGCCGAACTCATTCCGGGATCCACTACGGCTGCGACGTCGAAAAGGTCGCCGGGGGCGATCATGCCATCGGCGGACGTGGCCGCGCCGGTCGAAATGGCGCGGGTGAAATCCAGGACCGACCGATCGAGATCGGAACTCTCCGGTTTCGTGTCGGGCAGGACGGAAACGGAATCGGCGCCGTTCCGGTTCAGCAGGAGTACCTGATCCAGCACGCCGATATCGAGGGGCCCGGGAGCGAGGTCCCGCAGTTGGGACAGGCGCGTCAGGTCCCGCCGCAGGGCGGCGTGGAGGTCGGCGACCGCCATGGCTACCCGGGCCTCTTCGCTCGCGGCTTGCTCCGCGTTCTGCCGCTGCGCCTGCTGCGAAAGCAGCAACAGGCCCGTCACGATGGCCGCCAACGTGACGAGGGCCAGCAACGCGATAGGGCGGCCCGGATGCGTGGCCGGACTCGGCTTCCGCTTGAAATCCCACATGATGCGCGGCTCGGAGTGGAAAGGTTGGAGCGGCACGCTAGGCGAAGCGGGTTAACATCTGTTTCCGTTAACGCACCCCTGCGGATGACGGCGTTCTTCAGGGCCCGAGGAGATCGATCAGCGCGGGGATCAGAGGGGCGTCGGCCGGCGGCATAGGGTAGTCCCGCAGGGCGCGTGCGCGGACCCAGGCGAGGTCCTGGCCTTCCAGAGGTTGGACGAACCCTCGCCACCGACGGCAGACGTAAAGCGGCATCAGCAGGTGGAAATCCGCATAGGCGTGGCTGGCGAACGTCAGCGGCGCCAGACAGGGCTCCTCCACCGTGATGCCGAGTTCTTCCCCGAGTTCGCGGATGAGCCCGTCCTCCGGCCGCTCGCCCGCGTCGAGCTTGCCGCCCGGGAACTCCCACAAGCCCGCCAAGGTTTTCCCGAGCGGCCGTTTGCAGATCAGGACTCGTCCGTCGCGGTCCACAAGGGCTGCAGCAACGACGAGCAGCAGCCGGGCAGCTTGGGACATGTCGCCTACGATCTCCACACGTCCCGTTCATAGCCACCGTTTCGCTCCGCGGATCAAGCGGCAGGAAAACGGCGCTTTGTCCGAAGGCAAGAGACGGCGAGGTCACGATTCTGGACACCGTCGAGGAAGTTGAGGATACTGGACAGGTCCATTGGCGTCTTCCTGCCACCCGACGGCCAACGTGAGGCTCACCGGACTTGAAGGTCAGACGTGCGCTGCCACCGTCGCTTTTCGGAAGGACTCGCGTCAAGAAGGGGGTCCCGTGATCGCCCGCACCGCATTCGCCGCTGCCCTGATGGGAGCGCTGCAATTGCTCGTCACGACGCCGGCTGCCGCCGGCTCGGTGACCTTCCGTGACGATCAGGATGAGACGGTCGTGATTTCGAGGGACATGGATCCCTCGACCGGAGCTTTGACCAACACCATAACGGTCACGCGGCGGGATGGAACGACGGAGACGCAGACGGTCACGACGACGCAGGATGCCGATGGCGGTTTCGACGTCATCCGGTCTGTCACGGGTTACGACGGCCGGGGTTCTCGATCGACCACCCACGTTGGGGCGAGGAGTGCGAGAAGCGGTCAAGGTTCAGGTCAAGGGCGTGGCC
Source organism: uncultured Lichenihabitans sp. (assembly GCA_964236485.1). Taxonomy (GTDB): domain Bacteria; phylum Pseudomonadota; class Alphaproteobacteria; order Rhizobiales; family Beijerinckiaceae; genus Lichenihabitans. The sequence goes on from CAXSEU010000041.1 coordinate 2,373, forward strand.
AGGGCCGCGGACCGGCCGGTCGGCCGGGCGCCGGGGGCAAGTCCTGATACCCTGTCGCTCCGCCGATTTCGCGGCCCGCTTGTCGGTCGCGCCGGGCGGGACCGCAGGCGGAGGCGTGCCTTGCCATGCGGGGGCGGGGCGGCTATTCAGCCCGCTCGGGTGGCGGCCGGTTTCGCGCTCCACCGGTAGGGACGGACGTATCGATGGGCGAGAAGCGCGCAAGCTTCGAGTACGATGATCTATTGGCTTGCGGGCGAGGCGAGTTGTTCGGACCGGGCAACGCCCAGCTGCCGTTGCCGCCCATGCTGATGTTCGACCGTATCGAGGACATCGGCGAAGCGGGCGGCGCCTATGGCAAGGGCTTCATTCGCGCCGCCATGGAAATCACGCCCGACCTGTGGTTCTTCCAGTGTCACTTCAAGGGCGACCCGGTGATGCCGGGCTGCCTGGGCGTCGACGCGCTCTGGCAACTCTGTGGTTTTTACCTCGGCTGGCTCGGTCTTCCGGGACGCGGGCGGGCGCTGGGGGTCGGCGAGGTGAAATTCACCGATCAGGTTCTCCCCACGGTCAAGCGCATCATCTACGGCATCGACTTCAAGCGGATTTTCAGGGGAAAGCTGGTTCTCGGCATCGCCGACGGATGGCTCGACGCCGATGGGCGCCGCATCTACGGGGCCAAGGATCTCCGCGTGGGGCTGTTCAATCCCGAACTGCCGATCGCCGAAGCCTGAGTTCCCGCGGCCGGAAAGCTCGGAAGATCACATGCGACGCGTCGTCATCACCGGAATGGGTATCGTCTCTTCACTCGGCAACGACGTCGACGAAGTGCTGGCCTCGCTGCGAGCCGCCAGATCCGGCATCAGCTTCGCGCCAAGCTACGCCGAGCTTGGGTTTCGATGCCAGGTGCACGGTGCCCCGACCCTGGATCCCGCCAGCGTGCTCGACCGCCGCGCCATGCGGTTCCATGCGCTCGGCACGGGATGGGCGCAGGTCGCCATGGAACAGGCCATCGCCGATGCGCGGCTAGGCCCCGAGGACACCTCTCACGAGCGAACCGGCATCATCGTCGGATCAGGCGGGCCTTCGACCCGGACGGTCGTAGAAGCGGCCGAACTGGCAAGGACCAAGGGACCGAGGAGGGTCGGTCCCTTCGCGGTGCCGAAGGCGATGTCCTCGACCGGGTCGGCGACGCTCGCCACCTGGTTCAAGATCAAGGGGATCAACTACTCGATCTCCTCGGCTTGCGCGACGTCGAACCACTGCATCGGCAATGCCTACGAGGCCATCCGCTACGGCAAGCAGGACGTGATGTTCGCCGGCGGTTGCGAAGAGCTCGATTGGACCCTGTCGGTCCTGTTCGACGCCATGGGCGCCATGTCCTCGAATTTCAACGATCGTCCCGCCGTGGCGTCTCGCGCCTACGACCGTGATCGGGACGGTTTCGTCATCGCGGGTGGTGCCGGCATCCTGGTCCTCGAAGACCGCGAGCGCGCCGTCGCGCGAGGCGCCAGGATCCATGCCGAGGTCGTCGGCTATGGTCTGACGTCCGACGGCTACGACATGGTCGCGCCTTCGGGCGAGGGCGCCGCGCGGTGCATGAAGATGGCCTTGGCCGAGGTCAGGGCGCCCATCGATTACATCAATCCTCATGCGACCTCGACCCCCAAGGGCGACGAGAAGGAGATCGAGGCCATCCGGGCGACCTTCGGGGGCGGCGAGACCTGCCCGCCGATCTCGGCCACCAAGTCCCTGTCGGGTCATTCGCTCGGCGCCGCGGGGGCGCAGGAGGCGATCTACTCGCTGCTCATGATGCGGCACGGTTTCATCTGCGAAAGCGCCAACGTCGACAACCTCGACGCGGCTTTCGGCGACATGAACATCGTGCGTCAGCGTCGCGACGGCGTGCACCTCGGCACCGTTCTATCGAACGGCTTCGGCTTCGGTGGGACCAACGCCACGCTGGTCTTCCAGCATCCTGACCTATGAACCGGGGCTCAGCACGATGACGAAATCGAAGTCGTCCGCAGCGGGCGGCCTGATGCGTGGCAAGCGCGGCCTCATCATGGGCGTCGCCAACGATCATTCGATAGCCTGGGGCATCGCCAAGGCCCTCGCGTCGGAAGGCGCACAACTGGCCTTCACCTATCAGGGCGAGGCGCTCGGCAAGCGCGTGAAACCCCTCGCGGGTTCACTGGGTGCCGAGGTCGTCGTGCCCTGCGACGTCGAAAGGCTGGAGACCGTCGACGCCGCCATCAACGCCGTGGGGCGAAGCTTTGGCGGCCTCGACTTCCTGGTCCATGGCATCGCCTATTCGGATCGATCCGAGCTCAAGGGCCGCTACGCCGACACCACGCGCGAAAATTTTCTCCGCACGATGGTGATCTCCGCCTTCTCGTTCACGGAAGTCGCGCGCCGGGCCGCCCCCCTGATGGCGGCCGGCGGCTCGATGCTGACGCTCACCTTCGGCGGCTCGACGCGCGTCACGCCGAACTACAATGTCATGGGCATCGCCAAGGCGGCGCTCGAAGCCAGCGTTCGCTACCTGGCCGCGGATTATGGGCAGGCCGGGATCCGGGTCAACGCGATCTCGGCTGGCCCGGTCAGGACGCTGGCCGGCGCCGGCATCACGGATGCCCGTTTCATGTTCAACTTCCACAACATGCACGCCCCGCTGCGACGCCCGACCACCATCGAGGACATCGGCGGCTCGGCCCTCTACCTCCTGTCCGATCTCGCTGGCGCCGTGACGGGCGAAATCCACTTCGTCGACGGGGGTTACAATACCATCTCGATGCCTCGCCCGGAAAACCTCAAGGGAGGCGATGCCATGCGGGAAGAGATCGAAGCCGTGGAATAGGAACGGTCGGCCTGAATGTGCGCGGAGGCGACGTGACCGGATGGATGGTATCGCCGGCCATGACGGCCGAGCTTCCCGAACTCGCCCGGCTGGTCAACTCGGCCTACCGGGGCGAGGACGCCCGCCAGGGGTGGACCAACGAGAGCGATCTTCTCGGCGGCCAGCGGACCGACCCGACGAGCCTGGCCGAAGAACTCGCCGGGCCGGACCCCAGCAGGATCCTGTGCCTGCGCGACAGCGGGCAAGGGCCGATCCTCGCCTGCGTGTTCCTGTCGAGGATCATCGCGGATGACGATCGTCCGCTTTGTTACCTCGGCATGCTCACCGTTGCCCCGGCCTTGCAGGCCAAAGGCATCGGGCGAGCCTTGCTGGCGGAGGCCGAGGCCTTTGGGCGCGCGTGGGGCGCATCGGGGGTGGTGATAACCGTCATCTCGGCGCGCGAAGAACTCATCGCGTGGTATGAGCGACGCGGCTACCTGCGCACCGGCGAGACCAAGCCGTTTCCTTATGGTGATGCGCGGTTCGGCGAACCCCGACGCGAGGATCTGGAATTCGCCGTGCTGGAAAAGCCCCTGTAGCGGCGTGAGCAGCGGCTTGAAGCTCCCTCCGCGCTCGCACAAGAATGGGACGCAAGCAGAGGCGGGACCGACGTCATGATCATTCGCGACGCCATCGAGGCCGACCTGCCGGGCATTTTGGAGATCCACAACGAGGCCGTCGCCAACACGACCGCCATCTGGTCGATCCACCTGGTCGACCTTGACAATAGACGGGCGTTCGTGGCGGATCGGCAGGGGCGGGGCTTGCCATTCCTGGTCGCGTCGGAACGCGGTGCGGTCCTGGGCTACGCCTCGTTCGGCGACTTCCGGCCGCACGATGGTTACTTCAAGACGGTCGAGCATTCGGTCTACGTCAATGCACACCATCGGCGGCGTGGCATCGCGGCGTCGTTGATGGGTCCATTGATCAAGCGTGCCGCGGGGCTCGGTAAGCACGCGATGATCGGGGGGATCGACGCCGCCAATGCGGCCTCCGTGAGTCTGCACGAGGCGTTCGGCTTCGAACGCGTCGGGCTGCTGCCGCAAGTCGGCTATAAGTTCGGCCGGTACCTCGACCTTCTCCTCATGCAAAGAACGCTGGACTGAAACAGTCGACGGACGCCGGCGGGATCGTGCTATGCTGGGCGCGCCCGGCGAGTGATGGGGCGGGCCGAACGACAGATCACGTCACGACGATCGGAGTGTCAAGCCATGGCCAAAGGTCAGCAAACCAGCAACAAGGAAAAAAAGAAGCCTAAGAAAGAGAAGGCGAAGGACGCTCCGGCGGTCTCGCCCTTCGCCAAAGGCAGCGCGACGTCCAAATCGAAGTAGGTCGGCGCCTCGAGCGCGTGAAGCGACTCCTCGACACGCGCTCAGGCGACGGCCGCTTGTCCATCCGCCCGCGTGGCCTGCACCGGCGAGGCGGCTGCCTCTCCCGGCATGGCGAAGAGCCTCATGTCGAGACGAACCAGCGGATCCAGCGTGCCGCCATTGTTGCGCCATCCTTGAGCGATCACCAGCATCATGGAATCCGCGGCTTTCTGCGGATCGCCATCCGCGATGGCTTCAACGATGTCGGCATGTTGCGCGACCGCGATGCGCGCCCTCGCCGGATCGTCCGTCGGCGTCGATGACGTGAACGAGGCCGCGAGGGCGGTCCGGATGAGAGCCCCGATGGACTGCATGAACGGATTGCCCGAGGCTGCCAGCACCATCAGATGCAAGGCGACATCGGCGTCGGTGAAATCCTCCCTCGATGCCCTGCCTCGCGCCATGGCGTCGATGATGGCCCGCAGTTCCGCCACCTGGGCTTCGGTCCTGCGGGTCGCCGCGATGGCGGCAGCGGCGGGCTCCAGCGTCTGACGGATTTCGAACAGTTTGCCCAGGAAGGCATGGTCGATGCCGACTTCCAGCCGCCAGGCCAGGATATCGGGGTCGAACATGTTCCAGTCCGTCGCGTCCCGGACCCAAGTCCCCACCCGGGTCTTCGCCGCGATCAGCCCCTTCGAGGCGAGCGACTGGAGCGCCTCGCGCAGGGGCGTGTTCGATACGCCGAAGCGCCGCATCAGGATGTCCCTCGGGGGAAGCACCGATCCGCCCGGGAACTCCCCCGACACGATGGCGATGCCGATGCCCTTGAGCACCGCGTTGTGGGGACCGGAAACGCGGGCGCGGCCGACGCTCTTGGGGATTTCCGGCAGCCGAAACGGCACCGTGGGCTTGGCCGAGGTTTGTGGTGGCAAAGGCATGCCTCGCGAACATCATGCCCGCCGGCTTCTTCGCTGGCCGGCCGGACTTGCTCCAGCGGGAATAATACGACTATTCCACGTCGAAGCGAGCGTTTCGGTCGTAAGAGGGCGCTTCGCGGTGCCGGCGCGAGTGCCGCCCGAGCTCAACCCGTGTTGCGAAGACCGGCCGCTATCCCGTTGATAGAAATCAGGATCCCGCGCTGCAGCTTCTCTTCGGACTGGCCGGCGCGCCAGCGACGAATGAGATCGATCTGCAGGTGGTTGAGCGGCGTGATGTAGGGAAAGCGGTGCTCGATCGAGCGCGCCAGTGAGGGATTGTCGGCGAGGCGCTCGCTGGTTCCGGTAATGGCGTTGAGCGTCTCGGTCGTCAGGTTCCATTCGGATTCGATGGCGGCAAAGATGGCGTCGGCCTGCGCTCGGTCGGGCACCAGCTCCGCATAGCGCCGGGCGACCGCGAAATCGGTCTTGGCCAGCACCATGTCGAGGTTCGACAACACGGTGCGGAAGAACGGCCATTCCGCGTTCATCCGCTGCAGCAGCGCGAGGCCGTCCGTCGGCGCCGTGGCGATGAAGTTCTTGACCGCCGAGCCGAACCCGAACCACCCCGGCAGGCTGACGCGCGACTGCCCCCAGGAAAAACTCCAGGGAATGGCGCGAAGGTCTTCGATCCTGCGGTTGGATTTCCGCGACGCCGGGCGTGAGCCGATGTTCAGCTCGGCGATCTCGGAAATCGGCGTCGCGGCGAAGAAGTACTCCGTGAAGCCCGTCATGTCGTAGACGACGGCCCGGTAGGCATCCATGCCGAGCCGCGAGAGCGATGCGGCGGCCTCGAGGAATTCCGCCCGGGGAGGCGCGCTCGGAGCCAGCAAGGTCGCCTCGAGGCTCGCGGCCATCAGCAGTTCGAGGTTGCGGCGTCCGATCTCGGAATTGGCATATTTGCTCGAGATGATCTCGCCTTGCTCGGTCAGGCGGATCTGGCCTTTGACGGTGCCGGGGGGCTGCGCCAGTATGGCCTGGTAGCTCGGCCCGCCGCCTCGGCCCACCGTACCGCCTCGGCCGTGGAACAGACGCAAGGTAATGGCGGGCTTCTCGTCGAACAGCGCCACGAGCGCGGTGGATGAGCGATAGAGTTCCCAACTGCTTGTGAAGAAGCCGCCGTCCTTGTTGCTGTCCGAATAGCCGAGCATGACGTCCTGCTCGGCGCCGGACTGCCGGACGAGCGCTTCGATGCCCGGCAAGGCATAGAAGGCCCGCATGATCGGCTCGGCATTGCGCAAATCCGCGATCGTCTCGAACAAGGGAGAGACGATGAGCTCGGCTTTCGCCCGCTCGGCCCCGAGGGGCCCTTCCATCAGCCCGAACTCCTTCTGCAGCAGCAGCACTTCGAGGAGGTCGCTGACCGTCTCGGTGTGGCTGATGATGTAGTGGCGTATCGCCTCCGGTCCGAAGGCGGTCCGAAGGCGCTTGGCCGCGATGAAGACGTCGAATTCGCTCTGCGTCCGCTCCGAATAGGCGGCGAACGGCAGACGCAAAGGCCGGGCCTCGGCGAGCAGCCGCAGCAGGAGGGCTTGCTTGGCCGCCTCGTCCAGCGCCGGATAATCGGTGTCGACGCCGGAAAGGGCCATCAGCTCGGCGAGGGTTTCCTCGTGCCGGTCCGAACTTTGGCGAAGGTCCACCGTCGCCAGATGGAACCCGAAGACGTCCACGGCGCGCGCCAGCGGCCCAAGGCGGAAATCGATCAGCGCCTTGCCGTGATGCTGGCGCAGCGACATGATCATGGTCTCGAGGTCTGCCTGCAATTCGGGCGCGCCGCCGTAGGGCGGTGCGCTCGACGTGGCGTGCTGCTGCCTACCCGGGCCGGTCAGTTTCGTGCGTGTCGCGGCGAGCCGGTCCGAGATGGCGATGACCGCCCGCCGGTAGGGCTCGTCCTGCCGATGCGGGCTCTGGTCCTTCGAGGTATCGGCGAGGCGCTTCAACGCGTCCGAGGACCCGACCAACATCTCGGAGACGGAAAGTTCCGCGCCGAGGTGGTGCAGTTCGGCCAGGTAATAGTCGATCGCAGTCTCGCTTTGCCGGCGCACCGCCACATCGAGCGTCTCGGCATCGACGTTGGGATTTCCGTCCCGGTCGCCTCCGATCCAGTTGCCCATGCGGAAGAACGAGGGCGCCGGGCGCCCAAGGAGATGTTCGAGTTCGGCATAGACGCGGGGGATTTCGCGCAGGAAGGTGGTTCGGTAATAACTGAGGGCGTTCTCGATCTCGTCCCGAACCGTCAGCTTGTGGGCACGCAGCAGCCGGGTCTGCCAGAGTTGCGTGACCCGGGTACGAAGCAGCGCCTCGTTCCGCTCGCGGTCGCGCGGCTGATCGAGCTGATCGCGCTGCGCCAGGAGTTCCGCGATGGCGAGTTCCGCGTCGAGCAGGCTCTTGCGCTGGACTTCGGTCGGGTGCGCGGTCAGGACCGGCGATACCCAGGCACCGACCATGCTTTCGGCGATCGCTTCGGGCGAGAGGCCGGCGGCCCTGAATCGCTCGAACGCCTTGGCCAGGCTGCCGTCCTGATGCCTCGTGACCTCGCCGGCATCACGTTCGTAGAGAGCCCGCCGTCGCACCCGGTGCCGGTCCTCGGCGATGTTGGCAAGATGAGAGAAATAGGCGAAGGCTCGGATGACCGACACGGCCTGGGAGGGGGTCAGTCCGCGCAGCAGCAACTCCAGCGCGTGCCCGGCCGCCGCGTCGGCATCGCGCTGATACGATACGCTGAGGCGGCGGATGTTCTCGACCAGCGTGAAACAGCCCTGACCTTCATGTTCGCGGATGACGTCGCCGAGGATCGATCCCAGAAATCGGATATCCTCGATCAGGGGCCGATCCTTGGCCTTGTCTCGGGAAGAAAGCGAAGGCGGCATCACAGTGGCGTGCATCGCATTCCTCCGGTGGCGACTTCGATCCTTGCCGGCGACGATCCGGCCCGGCGATGGAACATCATCCCCGTCGACTAGCAAGCCCCATGCCTTTCCGGCGGGTCATTTTGCCGGCAGGGATGAAACCGGCGGAGTCGGGCTCGCGGGGGATGCGGATACCCGGCCGAAGGCGTGACGCTCACGCATCCACGGGTTCGGGCGGAGGCGACTCCCCGGGCATGGCGTCCAGCCGCCCTGAAGGCGGTGAATCGTGCGCGCTCTTGCCGATCATGCCATGCACCAGATCGTGGATGAAGCCGAGCTTGTCCACGACCTTGGCGGACAGGATGAAGGGGTAGAGGTCGCCGAGGCCCATGGAGCGATTCAAGCTGTTCAACGCGAAGGTGATCGGCAGCCAGGCATCGATCAGCGGTTGAAAGGATCCGGCCTGCGTTGGGCTGAAGTCGACATCCGCGTTCAGGGCGGCGCCATGGACGACGCCGCGCGGCCGGATACTCACCCCGAAGGACTCCGCCGTCTCCAGCGTGTCGACGATATGGAGGTAGTGGGCGAATGTCTCGGCGAAATCTTCCCAAGGATGGCTGGTCGCATAGGCGCTGACGAAGCCCTCCCGCCAAGTCGGCGGCGCGCCGTTCCGGTAGTGCCGCTTCAGGGCCTCTCCGTAATCGTCTCGTTCGTCACCGAACATGGCGCGAAACGGGATCAGGGCATCATGGCCGCGAACCAGCCGATCCCAGTAATAATGGGCGATCTCGTGCCGGAAATGGCCGAGAAGCGTGCGGTAAGGCTCGTGCATGCTCTTGCGGCGCTTCTCGCGCTCCGCATCGTCGGCTTCCGCGACGCTGATGGTGATCTTGCCATCCTCGTGCCCGGTCATCACCTTCTTGCCGTCCGCGGGGTCCTGCAGGAAGTCGAAGATCAGGCCTTCCCGAGGGTCCTCGGCGCGTGTCACCAGGGGCAGCTTCAGTTGCAGCAGGGTGTAGAACAGCCGGTGCTTGGCGACTTCCATCAGCCGCCACAATTCCTTGTTGCCCGGCAGCGACAGGTCGGGAACGATGTGGTTGTGCTGGCAGGCGACGCAGAACTGCGCCGCCCGATCGGTCCGGATCAGCCAGTTGCAGACGCCATATCCGGCGTTGCGGCAGAACCGGTAGCGATGATCGGGCTGGCCGGCGATCCGCCATGTCAGCGATTCCGGGCTCTCGCGGTCGATCGCGTAGAGACGCTCGTCCTCGGCCACATAGCCGAGGCGATGCTGGCAATTCTCGCAAACCGTGTTCTCAAAATAGAGGATCTGGTCACAGACCTGGCAGTCGAACAGCTTCATGGCGTGCCTGTCTTCGAAGTCGCCGGACCGATCTCGACGCCGCATCCGGCGCCGCGACATGCGAACGTCAATCCGCTCGATAGGGTCCCTCGCGAGCCAAGTTCAGGCGCGATGCGCGCGGGCGTCGGCCAGGTCCCTGTAGTAGCGCGACATGCGGTCGAACCACAGATAACGCGCCTCGAGATGGGTCGTATCCCGCGTGCGGACCGGCAGTTCGAGGGTCGCGAGCAAAAGCCCCACTTCCCTCCGGGCGGCGAGCTGCGACGATGTCAGGATGCCTCCCTTCGCGGCGTCCTCGATCGGATCGAGCGCCGTCAGGCCGATCGGGAAGAGCTCGCGAAAGATCACCCGGTCGTGGAGGCCTTCGGCGGCCCGGAACTGCAGTTCGGGGGCGAGGCGAACGAGGCTCGCCGAGATCTGCCGCGCATTGTTGGACTGGATCGAGGCGACGCGGTTACGTAGCAGGATCCAGTCGATCAAGCCCGCGTCGACCTGCTTTCGGCGCCGTCGCGCCTCAAGCACGAGTTCGGCGTAATGGGCCACGGAGCCGCGCTGTGACCGGTCGTGGTGGACGCGGGAGAAGACGTCGACGTCGATGAAACTGTCGTTGATGGGCGAGACCAGCGTGTCGGCCAAGGAATGGGCCAGTCGCATCAGATAGCTGTCGCTGGCCGGGGTATCGATCACGACGAACTCGTAATCGTGTTCCACCTGCCCGATGGCTTCCGCAAAGGCGCCGAATTCCTGCGTTTCGTTGTCGATCACGTTGTCGGAACCGCCGCGATCGAGCGCGTGATGGAACGGGAGTTCAGCCGACCAGCGTGCATTCGCGGCCCACGAATGGCGGTTTTCGAGGAAGCGCGTCAGTGTCTTCTGCCTGGTGTCGAGGTCGATGGATGCGACGCGGTGACCCGCTTTCAACAGGGCCGCGATGATGTTGATCGAGACGGTCGATTTGCCGGTGCCGCCTTTTTCGTTGGCGACCACGATGACGTGGGCGGCGCGCAAGTCGGGGCGTTCAGGATCGATATCCATGCAGTCCGAATCAGTGCTGTGCGCCCGCCGGATCCCTTTTGGCGTGCGGGACGAACAATGCCAAGCCGGGAGCATCAATCGCCGGAATGCGACGGACCGGCGTAGAGCCAGTCGTAACGACGCAGGAGTCTTCGCGGCGGTGTCGCGCGCAGCACCATGTCGCGGACCATCGAGGCTGGCGAGGACAGGTGATAGATCGTCGCCTGACGACGCGACGCGGCCTGCACGCGCGCGGTGCGGCCGCGTCTTCGCGCTTCATAGGCGCGGAACGCCGCCCCGAGGTCGTCGGGATGGGAGTCGACGGCGCGCCCGAGCGCCACCGCGTCCTCGAGTGCCTGGGCGGTGCCCTGGGCCAGGAACGGCAGCATCGGATGCGCGGCGTCTCCGAGGAGGGTGATGGCACCTTCCGACCAGGCCGGGAGGGCGGCACAATCCAGCAGCGGCCATCGGCTCCACGCTTCGGCAGCACCAATGAGTTCCCGGGCCGACGCGGCCCATCCGGAAAGCCGGCGGGCGATTTCGCGAGGGTCGCCCGGGGACGCCCAGCCCTCGCCGGGCTTCGACAGGGGGGTGGCATCGTCCACCGCCGCCACCACGTTGATCAGTCGTCCGCGGGCAACGGGGTAATGGACGAGGTGCGCACCCGGGCCGAGCCAAAGGTTCGAGCAGGGCTCGCGGAACCCGGCAGGCACGCGCGCTGCCTCGATCGTGCTTCGCCATGCCGTGCCGCGCCGACGCAGGACCACGGACGTCCTGACAAGCCTCGCGCGCGCAGTCGAATGGAGGCCGTCGGCACCAATCAGCGCATCGACCTTCGAGGACGCGATC
>CAXSEU010000042.1:0-4571 GCA_964236485.1 uncultured Lichenihabitans sp.
GTTCGTGGCGACAATCACCTGACCAACGCGACACGGCAGATGCACATCTATGACGCGCTCGGCTGGCCCGTACCGTCGATGACCCATATCCCGCTGATCCATGGGGCGGATGGCGCGAAGCTGTCGAAGCGGCACGGCGCCCTCGGCGTCGACGCCTACCGGGCCATGGGGTACCTGCCGGCGGCGCTGCGCAACTACCTCGTGAGGCTCGGCTGGAGCCAGGGAGACAAGGAGATCTTCTCTCCGGAAGAGATGATCGCCGCTTTCGATCTCGGCTCCGTCGGGCGCTCGGCGTCGCGGTTCGATTTCTCCAAGCTCGAACACCTCGATGGCCAATATCTGCGGCACACGCCCGACCACGAGCTTGTGGACCTTCTGATCAGGACGCTGCCGTTCCTGCCGGGCGGCCCCAAAATCCTGCCGATGATCGACGACGGCGTGCGGCACAAGCTCTTGGCCGCGATGCCCGGGTTGAAGGAGAGGGCCAAGACACTCGTGGAGCTGCTCGACGGAGCCATGTTCCTCTTCGCACAGCGTCCGTTGCCGATGGACCTCAAGGCGGCGCAGATCCTGGCGGACGGCGGCCGGGCGCACCTGAACGCCCTGCTGCCGCGCCTCGAGGCCTTGCCGGCCTGGACGTCCCAGGAGGCGGAAGCGGCCGTCCGGATCTATGCCGAGGAGGTCCACACCAAACTCGGCCAAGTGGCCCAGCCGCTCAGGGCCGCGCTAACCGGCCGAACGACGTCGCCCGGCATCTTCGACGTGCTCGCGGTCCTCGGACGGGACGAGAGCCTCGGCCGTCTCGCCGATCAGGCGGATGGGGCGGGATAGGGGGCGCCTGAAATGATCTTGCTCTTTCCTCCCCATGACGGGCACGATAGCGTGGGCTCATGCGACCTAAACTGACCAGCATATCTCTTCGGGGGTTTAGAACGATCCGAGATTTGTCGGACTTTGCACCCGGTACTCTGACTCTGCTGATCGGTCCGAACGGCGCAGGAAAAAGCAATTTTATCTCGTTTTTTCGACTTCTATCTTGGGCGCTGGTACCACCCGGACAGCTTCAATTCTATATCGCGGATCAAGGCGGAGCTAATGCCATACTTTATAAGGGTGGAAACGCCACTCATGAAATCGAGGCTTCACTGACGCTGACGGTGGATGCCGGCCGCAACGACTATGGTTTTCGCCTTGTGAAGGCGGCTGACGATACCTTGATCTTTGCGGAAGAAGGGTTCCGTTTCCGTCGTCCGACTCATGCGGATCGCGCATCGCCGGGCCTGGGGACGGGGCATCGCGAACCACGCCTCATAATGATGGCGGAGGAGGGCAACGAAACGGCGAAGATCATCCTGAATATGCTGCGCCGGATCATCGTCCACCAATTTCACGACACTTCCCGTAATGCACGAATCAGGGGAAAATGGAGCGTACACGACAGCCGTAGATTGAAGGAAGATGGTGCTAACCTGGCTCCTTTTCTTTACAGATTACAAGAGACGGCTCCAGGATATTACAAACTTATCGTAGATACCATTCGTCTTATCGTCCCATTCTTTTCGATATTCGAACTGTCTCCAGAGTCAGATTACATCATCTTGCGGTGGCAAGAAATGGGAACCGACGAAATCTTCAGTGCATCGCAAGCGTCCGATGGGATGTTGAGAGTGATGGCCCTTGTGGCGCTGCTGCAGCAGCCTCCTTCGGACCTGCCGGATGTTCTTATTCTCGACGAACCAGAACTCGGCCTGCACCCCTATGCCATCGAGGTGCTGGCAGGATTGATCCGTAGCGCCTCGCGCCACGTCCAAGTTGTCGTGGCTACGCAATCGGTCTCATTGATCGACCGCTTCGAGCCGCATGATGTCGTGGTTGTGAACAGATCGATCGCGGGAACGTCATTCAGCCGACTTGATGACGCCGAACTAGCGAACTGGCTTGAGTCCTACACCTTGTCCGAACTCTGGGAAAAGAACGTTGTCGGCGGGAGACCGTGAGGTTGGTGCGACTTCATGTCGTCGTTGAGGGTCAGACGGAGGAAACCTTCGTCAAGACGGTGCTCGCACCGGACCTCGGCGCGCATGGCGTGTTCATCGATGCCCACAGAATCACTACCGGGAGACATCACGGTGCCAACTTCCGCGGCGGACTCGTGCGGTACGACCATCTCGTGCGGGATCTTCTCATCTGGATGAAGCAGGATGCGAATCCGGACTCCTGGTTTACGACAATGGTCGACTTCTATCGGCTTCCGCGTGACTTTCCTGATCCTGGTCCCCGACTCAATGTACCATCGTTAGAGCGGGTCTTGAGCTTAGAAGCTGCTTTCGCTGATGACATCGCTCAGCGTCTGGCCGGCCGCCTTGTGGCGAACCGCTTCATTCCGTACATCCAATTGCATGAGTTTGAGGCTCTGTTGTTTTCGGATCCCACGGCCTTCCGCGAAGCGTTTCCTGAGCAGGAGACGGTCATCCATCGTTTGACAGCGATCCGGACCCAGTTTTCGAACCCTGAAGAAATTGACGACGGCGCCACGACCGCACCTTCCAAACGCATAATGAAAATCGTACCCGGCTATGAGAAGCCGGTGGCTGGTCCCCTGATCGCGCAGCGGATTGGCCTTGCTCTCATGGCACAGAGTTGCCCACATTTTGGAGCTTGGATCCGGCGCCTCCGTAATCCGCCGCAGACTTGAAGGTCAGCAAAAAACGTCCAAAGCTTGACGCCCCTTGCGGATGCACTAGCGTCGCCGCATTGCACAAGTCGGCGGTCCCCGCTCACATCGCCACCCTCGGCAACAAAAGGCACATCCATGCAGGCGCATGCTGGAACCTTCCTCATTGACGAGAAATCAACCGATCTGCCGGTCAAGAGCGGCACGATCGGGCCCGACGTCGTCGATATCGGCAAGCTCTATGCCCAGACGGGCATGTTCACCTACGACCCGGGCTTCACCTCGACGGCAAGCTGCGAATCCAAGATCACCTACATCGACGGCGATGAAGGGGTCCTGCTTTATCGGGGCTATCCGATCGAGCAGCTCGCCGAACACGGCGACTTCCTCGAGACCTGCTACCTGCTGCTCTATGGCGAGTTGCCTACCAAATCGCAGAAGGCCGATTTCGACTATCGGGTCACGCGCCATACCATGGTGCACGAGCAGATGGCCCGGTTCTTCCAGGGCTTTCGCCGCGACGCCCACCCCATGGCCGTGATGGTCGGGTGCGTCGGCGCCTTGTCGGCTTTCTATCACGATTCCACCGACATTGCGGATACCAACCAGCGCATGGTCGCCTCCATGCGCATGATCGCCAAGATGCCGACCTTGGCCGCCATGGCCTACAAGTACACGGTAGGTCAGCCCTTCGTGTACCCGAAGAACGACCTCGACTACACGTCGAACTTCCTGCGCATGTGCTTCGCGGTGCCGTGCGAGGATTACAAGGTCAACCCGATCATGTCTCGGGCGCTTGACCGGATCTTCATCCTCCATGCCGATCACGAGCAGAATGCCTCGACATCCACCGTCCGGCTCGCCGGATCGTCGGGCGCCAATCCCTTCGCCTGTATCGCGGCTGGGATCGCCTGTCTGTGGGGACCCGCCCATGGTGGCGCCAACGAAGCCGCCCTGAAGATGCTGGGCGAGATCGGAACGGTGGACCGCATTCCGCAGTTCGTCGCGCGCGCCAAGGACAAGGACGACCCGTTCCGCCTGATGGGTTTCGGTCACCGGGTCTACAAGAACTACGATCCGCGCGCCAAGATCATGCAGAAGACCTGCCACGAAGTGCTGAGCGAACTCGGCGTGAAGGACGATCCCCTGCTCGACGTGGCGGTCGAGCTTGAGCGAATCGCGCTGTCGGACGATTACTTCATCGCGAAGAAACTCTATCCCAACGTCGACTTCTATTCCGGCATCACCCTGAAGGCGCTGGGGTTCCCTGTCTCCATGTTCACCGTGCTGTTCGCCGTGGCGCGTACGGTCGGCTGGATAGCCCAGTGGAAGGAGATGATCGAGGATCCCGGGCAGAAGATCGGCCGCCCGCGCCAGCTCTACACCGGTGCGCCGGCCCGCGATTATTCCACCATCAGCGAACGCTGAGCCCTGGATGATTGCCTACGATCCCGACAACGTCTTCGCCAGGATCCTGCGCGGCGAGATGGGGTGTCACAAGGTCTTCGAGGATGACGTCGCCTTGGCCTTCATGGACATCATGCCGCGCATCGAGGGCCATGTTCTCGTCGTCCCGAAATGCGCCGCGCGGGGCCTCCTCGATATCCGACGGGACGATCTCGCGGCGCTCATGCCACGGGTTCAGACCGTCGGCGCGGCGCTCGTCAGAGCCATGCGAGCCGACGGTCTGACGCTGCAGCAGTTCAACGAGCAAGCCGGCGGACAGGTGGTGTTCCACCTGCATTTCCACTTGTTGCCCCGCCACGACGGCGTGGGTTTGCGTCCGCCGGGCGGTCCGATGGAAAAGCCCGAGGTGCTGGCTGCCGTGGCGGAACGCATCAAGGCGGCTTTGGACGCCTAGATGCGTTCCGCCACGGCAGCAAGCACATCGGGCTTT
>CAXSEU010000042.1:4581-13563 GCA_964236485.1 uncultured Lichenihabitans sp.
CGGACTCGGAGTCATGGGCTTCCCCATGGCTGGGCATCTGGCAGACAAGGGAGGCCACGATGTTGTGGTCTATAATCGTACGCGGGCCAAGGCGGAAGCCTGGGTCGCGAAGTTCGGCGGTGCGTCCGCTCCAACCCCGCGCGAGGCTGCGCGGGATCGCGAATTGGTCTTCGCCTGCGTCGGCAACGACGACGACCTGCGTTCGGTCGCCCTGGGGCCGAACGGGGCCTTCGCCGGCATGAGCGAGGGCGCTGTCTTCGTCGATCACACCACCGCCTCGGCCACTGTCGCCCGCGAACTCTGCGCCAGCGCCCGCGAACAGGGGATTGGATTCGTCGACGCGCCGGTTTCGGGCGGCCAGGCCGGCGCCGAGAACGGTGCCCTCACGGTCATGTGCGGCGGCGACTCCGAGAGCTACTCGAGGGCGGAGCCGCTGATCGCCGCCTATGCGAAATCCTGCCGCCTGATGGGTGCGAGCGGCAGCGGCCAGCTGACCAAGATGGTCAACCAGATCTGCATCGCGAGCCTGGTCCAGGGCTTGGCGGAAGGCGTCCATTTCGCCCAGAAGGCGGGCCTCGACGTCGAGGCCGTCCTGGCCGTCATATCGAAGGGTGCGGCGCAGTCCTGGCAGATGGAGAACCGGGGCAAGACCATGGCGGACGGGAAATTCGACTTCGGTTTCGCGGTCGATTGGATGCGCAAGGACCTCGGCATCTGCCTCGAACAGGCGCGCCAGGATGGCGCTCACCTGCCTGTGACGGCGCTGGTCGACCAGTTCTACGGCGAGGTCCAATCCATGGGCGGCAAGCGTTGGGATACGTCGAGCCTGATCGCACGCCTGCGACGCTGAGGCGTTTGCCTCAGCCGCTCCCGTCTCACCGGCCGCAGGGAGGTTGGTCCGGATGACCGCACTCGGGTCTACCCCGATGCTGCCGTGCGCCGGCCTGCGGCGCGACGCTCTCGCCCGAGGGCGCCAACGATGGACCGGGAGTGTGCGGCCCCAGCCCGGACGGTGGCGAGCCGGCCGAATGCTCCCGACCGCGCGGCTTTCGACCCAACGAGGGAGCAGCCCTAATGGCCGAAGGGGCTTGAGGCCCGACCTGCGCCTGTGGCGGATGCTGCTGCCGAGGCGTCGCGTCATCCCGCCTTCGCGATGCCTGCTTCGCGACCGTGACTTGCCCTGAAGGCGCGAGCACCGTGGGTTCCATCGGCTGCCGGGGCTGCAGGGGAACGGGCATCGCCGCTCCCGCTGGCGCGACGGGTGGGTGCGGCGCTACCGGAGCCGGAATGGCAGGCGGTGCAGGAAGCCGAGGGGAAGCGGGCGCGGCTTTGGAACCCGACATCGCGGGCATTTGAGGAGTTGCCGACGGACGCTGGACTTCGCCGCCCTGCTGCGCCCCATCGGGTCGCGGCACGATGCCCCCGCCCGGCGGCCCGGCCATGAAGGGGCGAGGCTGGCGATAGCCGCTCTCGAGGCCTCGCGGAGGCAGGATGACGCCGGGGGCGATGATCGGTCTCACGAAGGGGATCATGGCGGCAGGCGGAACGGGCAACAGGCCCGGTCCCTCGGGTGGTGGCGGGGGACCCATGTCCCCACCCCGCGAAGGTGGCAGCATGAACAGCGGAGGCGGGGGAGGCGGGGGCAGATCCGGGTCGTCGAAAGCAACGCGGCGTTGGAAGAGCGCCGCCTCGTCGTCGGCCGGCGGAGGAATGTCGAAAGCCAGCGGCCTGAAGTCGCTCGGGGGGACGCGGCCGACCGCGAGCCGGGCGAGACGGCGCGCCGCTTCCGGGCCATGCGGTCCTTTCGGATAGCGCCGCAAATAGGTCCAGAGGGCAGGCGGCGAGTTGATCCGTAGCGCATCACGCCAGAACAGTGCCTCCCGCCTCACCGCGAGGACTCGGCGGATGCGATGCGCCAGCGGATGGTCGGGGAAGACGGTCAGATATTCCTGGTAGGATGGCAGCGTGTCGCGTGCGATGGCGACGTCATAGGCTTGCTCGGCGGAGAAGTCGCGGAGCGGCCGCGTGCGCAAGCTGGTGAAGGGGATTTGCGCGCTCGCCAGCGCTGGCGCGTTGTCGGCGCGATCGAAGAACGTGAAACTCTGCAAGAGCTTGGAGACATTCCATGGGATGACGCTTCCGCGCGTTTCGCTGTCGACCGCGACCCGGACGCGATCGAAGACCTCCTCGACGGACGTGCCGCCCTGCTTCATGTTTCGCGTGAGCATCGTCGCATAAACGCCATACCCGCTGCGAACGATCTCGGCTGCCGTGTCGGGGGCGGCGTTGAAGGCCAGCATCGTCCCCTGCCCCGGCTCGGCCAACGCCAGACCGGTCGAGAAAGGCAATCTCGCCAAGATGTTCCTCGACGATCTTCTTGACGATCGCCAGGCCCAGGCCCGTGCCGCGGACGCGGGTCGTCATGTAGGGCTCAGTCAGCCGTTCGCATCCGCATAGGCGCCATCGATGATCACCACCTTGGCCCCGAGGTTCGTCGCCGCCAGACCTCGCACGAGATCGGCGATGCGGAAGGTCCCGGTCGGTCGTGCGACGGCCCCCTCGAACTGCGCGTCCGTGGCGGCGAAATAGTTTTCGCCGTCAACCTGCAGCGCGTGACCAGCCAGATAGACCACCGCGACGCCGCGCGGGCCGCCGGAAGCCGCCTTGTCCAGGAACTCTCTGACGGCCCGATGCAAGGCGGCGCTACCGAGATCGCGCCCTCCGGTCACGTCGAAACCCGCGGCCGCGAGCGTTTGCGCCACAAGGCCGGCGTCGTTCGCCGCCGTGGGCAACGGCGATGTCGCATAGGCTCCGTTGCCGATGACGAGCGCCATGCGCGGCGAGGCCGATGGAGCATCGGCCTGGGCCAAGGCATGCCCCGCCGCTGGCCCGAACAGCATCAGGAGGGCGCAGACCATCATTGTTGCGGACCGAATCATGTCATGCGCTCTCCCTCGCCACTCCGATAGGCGCACCCGGTGTCCAAACCGTGCCTAAACGCCTGCCGATGAAGGCGTCCTTATCGGGTCAGCCTCCGCACCTCGGCGCGAAGGACGGGGAGCAGGTCGCGCTCGAACCAAGCGTTACGCTTCAGCCAGCCGGAGTTCCGCCAGGACGGATGCGGCAACGGCAGGATGTGCGGCCCATCCCGCTCGAACAGGGATCGCCAGTCGGCCACGGTTTCGGTCAAGCTCGCGCCCGACCCCTGTCGGACAGCAGGCCGAGGCGCGTCAGGCGGGCGACATGATAGCGGATGGAATGCAGGCCGACCGCCAGGATGGTTTCCGCTTGCGGCAGGTCGGCGAAGATCCGATCGTGCCAGATCGGCCGGCATTCTGCACGCGGTGGCAGGTCTCCCTTCAGCCGGTCATGACCGGGGAAGCAGAATCCCATGGGAATGATGGCCACCCGCGCCTCGTCATAGAAGACCTCTTCCTCGAGGCCCATCCAGGCGCGCAGCCGCAGCCCCGACGCGTCGCGAAACGGGATGCCGCTCTCGTGCGCCCGGATGCCGGGCGCCTGGCTGGCGATCACGAGCCGCGCCGTTCTCGACATCCGGAAGATCGGTCTCGGCTCGTGCGGCAAGGCGGGCAGCACGGCCGAGGCTGGCTCTCGGCACAGCCGGCAGGCCAGCACGTCGCCCCTCAAGGCGTCCATTGCGGCATCCGCCCCCGGCGATTCGATCGGCCTGCCCATGGTGCGTGCTCATCCCAGGCCGATGTGGCGGGTTCGCGCCACTTTGCGCAAGCTGCCGGATCGAATTCGAGCGGTGAAATGAGGCGCTCGTTAAGGTTTCGAAGGCATGTTCGTCAAGCCTGTAAGTCTGCTTGTGAGTCTGTTTCGTTAATGAGTGAAGTGACCGCGGAAATGATCGAACGCGGCCGTGGAACGGATGCCGAGCGGTCGGCGCAGCGGCGTCGCGTCGCGTCGCAGATGAAACAGGCGCGCGAAAGGTTGACCTCCTCGGGCAGCGGGCACAGGACCTTCGACGTCGAACTGCTGCGGATGTTCGCGGAGCGGCGGCATTCCGCCACGCCGGTTCTCGCCGTACTGGGTCTGGTGACAGCGGGGCTGGCGACCCTTTGGGTTCCGGTCACCCATGCGCTGGCGTGGGTGACGCTGGTGCTCGCCGTCATCGGCGTTCATGCGGGGCTCGCGAGACGCTTCCTGCGCGGGGAACCGGCCGCCACCTCGCTGATCCGCTGGCAACGACGGTTCATTGCCGCCGAGGCGGTGCAAGCCACCGTCTGGGCCACGATCGTGCTGATGGTGGTCGCCGTCGACGAGCCCGCCGCTCAGACCTTCGTGCTGTTCGTGCTGCTGCTCGTCGGCGCCATGACGGCGATGATCTCGGCCTCCATCCCGCCTGCCGTCTATGCCGGGCTGGCCCCGATCGCGCTGGCCATCATCGGACTCATGCGCCCCACCTCCGGCTACCAGTCGTTGCCGCTGCTCATCGTGGCCGCCGGCTCGCAGCTCCACTTCCTGATGCTGGCGCGGCGGCTCTACGCGGCTTCGCTCGACGCGCTCTCGATGCAGGCCGAAAAGGATGCCCTTATCGTCGAGCTCGAACAGGCGAAGCTGAACTCCGACGAGGCACGCCGGCGGGCCGAGGAAGCGAGTCTCGGAAAGTCGCGGTTCCTCGCCACCATGAGTCACGAACTGCGCACGCCCCTGAATGCCATTCTGGGCTTCTCGGAGGTGATGAAGGGCGAGCTTTTCGGTGCCCACAGCGTGCCGGTCTATCGCGACTATTCGGCCGATATCCATTCGAGCGGACAGCACCTTCTCATGCTGATCAACGAGATCCTGGATCTGTCGCGCGTCGAGGCCGGGCGCTATGAACTCAAGGAAGAGTCGATCGCCCTCGCCCACGTCGTCGAGGATTGCCGGCACCTGCTGGCGTTGCGCGCCGCCAAGCGCGAGATCACCCTGAACGAGCTGATCGAGAACGATCTGCCCCGCATCTGGGCCGACGAGCGGGCCATCCGGCAGGTCGTGCTCAATCTGCTATCGAACGCCATCAAGTTCACGCCGCAGTTCGGCACCATCACCATCAAGGTGGGCTGGACCGCGCAGGGCGGCCAGTACGTGTCGATCAAGGATACGGGCCCCGGCATCCCGGAGGCGGAGATTCCTGTGGTCATGTCCTCCTTCGGCCGTGGAACGCTGGCCCAGAAAAACGCCGAGGAAGGCTCGGGCCTTGGGCTTCCGATCGTGAAGGGCCTCGTCGAACTGCACGGCGGCTCCTTCATCCTGCGCTCCAAGGTACGGGAAGGCACGGAGGTGATCGTCATCCTCCCGCCCGAGCGCATCATGAATGCCTTGCCGCTGATGAACCCCGACGATCCCCATCCTGTCCCGGCAGGGTCGCCACGCCGCAATCTGCGCCCGGCGGCTTAGGGTGGTCCCGGTCTCGGCCCCCGTCAGTCCGGCTCCTCCCGGTTCTCGACCCCGGCCTGACCGAAGGTCGCCATGCCGGTGTGGCAGGCGAGCGCGGCCTTGACGATGCCGGCCGCGAGCGCTGCGCCGGTCCCCTCGCCCAGCCGCAGGCCGAGATCGAGCATCGGCTTCTTTCCGAGCTTATCGAGCACCACGGCGTGGGCGCCCTCGGCCGAGAGGTGGCCGGCGACGCAATGGTCGAGGGTCGCCGGATCCATTGCATGGAGGATCGCCGCCGCGGCGCAGACCACGTAGCCGTCGAGAATGACGGGGACATGTTCGATCCGGGCCGCCAGTATGGCGCCCACCATGGCGGCGATCTCGCGCCCGCCAAGACGGCGCAGAACTTCCAGCGGATCCCCGAGGTTGGCGCGGTGCAGACGGACGGCCGTCCGCACCACCTCGGCTTTGCGGCGCAGTCCTTCATCATCGAGCCCCGTGCCCCGGCCGACCCAATCCTCCGCCTCGCCACCCCACAAGCCGTTGTAGATGGCGGCCGCGATCGTCGTGTTGCCGATCCCCATTTCGCCGAGGCAGAGCAGATCCGTTCCCCCGGCAATGGCCTCCATGCCGTAGGCGATGGTGGCGGCGCAACCCGCTTCATCCATCGCGGGCCCGGAGGCGATGTCCTCGGTCGGCAGGTCGAGCGCGAGTTCGAAGACCTTGAGGCCCAGCCCGAACACGGTGCAGATCTGGTTGATGGCCGCGCCCCCGGCGGCGAAATTCGCCACCATGGCGGCCGTCACGGAGGCCGGATAGGGAGACACGCCTCTCGCCGTCACCCCGTGGTTGCCGGCAAAGACCGCGACGAGCGGCCGGTCGATCGAGGGTTTCGCCTTGCCCTGCACGGCGCCGAGCCATCCGACCACGTCTTCGAGCCGGCCGAGGGAGCCCGGAGGCTTGGTGAGGTCGAGGTCGCGCGTCCTTATGGCCGCGACGACACCCTGATCGAGGGCCGGCATTCGTCCCAGCAACGCCCTGATGTCGTCGAACGGAAGGCCGCTGCTGCTCATGACGTCTGCTCCGGGGAAGGTGCCCGCGGTGACGTCGGCGGCGTAGGCCCGCGCCGCGTCGAGCAGCACGGTGCGCACGTCGGCGTACTGCTTGACGAACCGTGGTTACCGCCTCCCGCCTCCGCATGATAGCCGAAGTGTGACACCTCCAGCCGCATCCGGTCTCGACAGGCGGTCGCATCCCGAGCATGCAGGGGCATGCGTATCGCAAGCCTGCCCGTGATCCTGGCCGCCTCCGGCCTCCGCTTCGCCACCGACCTCCTGGTCTGCCTGAGGTTCTTTACCCGGCTACCGATCCGCCCGTTGCGGTTCGAGTCCACCCTCTCAGAGGACGATTCTTTCGGGCGGGCGCTGCGGTTGGCGCCCCTCGCCGGGCTGGTGATCGGCGGGATCGGGGCCCTTGCGCTGCTGGTCGCCGCGTGGGGCCTCGGCATGCCGCCGCTTCTCGCGGTGACGCTCGCGCTGACGGCGCAGATCCTGGCGTCGGGTGCGTTGCATGAAGACGGCCTCGCGGATGTGGCGGATGGATTCGGAGGCGGCAAGCAACGCGAGCGCAAGCTCGCGATCATGCGTGACAGCCAGATCGGCACCTTCGGCGCCCTGGCGCTGATGCTTTCCGCGCTGGTACGGATCCTCGCCGTAGCGACCCTTCTCGATCGTTACGGTCTCGTGGCCGCGCTCGCGGTCCTTCCGGCCGCCGGCGCGGCATCCCGAGGCCTCTGCCTGCTGCCCTTGGCGCTGCTGCCGCCGGCCCGTCCGGATGGACTCGCGCACGCCGCCGGCGTGCTGAGCCCGGCCTCGCTCGCCTCTGCGGTGGCGGCCAGCGTGTTTCTCGGCACGACGCTCCCGTTCGTGGGCGGCCTCACCGAGGCGCGGGCCCTGGCGGCCTGCGGGGCGGCCCTTGTGGCAAGCCTCGCGGTGACGCGACTGGCCCAGCGCCAGATCGGCGGCCAGACGGGCGATGTCGCCGGGGCAGCCCAGCAGCTCGGCGAGATCGGCTATTTACTCGCGCTGCTTATTGCGCCGTGGAGCGGTTGACGCCATTAGTCCAGATGCGTTCTTGAGGTTGAACGAAGTTCCGAGCGGAGTTCATGGCCCTGGTTTCGACGCCTTGCATCAAACTCTGCATCATCGACCCGCCGTCCGGTCTGTGCCAGGGATGCGGACGGACCATCGGCGAGATCCAGGCTTGGTCTTCGTTGGCGGAACCGCGGCGCCTCGCGATCATGCGGACGCTCGCCGAGCGTCTGGCCCGTTCGCGCTCCGAGCGCCTCGCCGCCGCCGGCCGGGGAAACCGCCGACGCAGCGCTGCCGCAGCTGTCGGATCCGGCGATTGAACCGGACGGATCGGGGCTGACGGTGGACTTCGGCGACGTCACGGCGGACGATTGGGGTAAGCTTCTGGTCTATGGGGTCCTCGCCACCTACGTGGCGATGACGCTCCCGAGGCTGTTCCGAGGCAACTTCATCGCCGCTCTCCAGACGATGATATTTTGGGTCGTCGCGCTGTTCGCCGTTGTGGCGGGCTATGCGTATCGCTTTGAGCTCAGGGGAGTTGCGGATCGGGTTCTGGCGGCCGTCGTTCCCGGCACGGCGATCGAGACAGGGGATCGCGAAGTCACCGTGATCCGTGGGCCAGATGGCCAGTTCGTGGTCAACGGCACGGTTGACGGATGGCTGGTGCCTTTCGTGCTCGACACCGGGGCATCTACGGTGGTTCTTCGCGCGGAAGATGCCGCGAAAATGAAGATCCCGACACGGCGGCTCACCTACGACATCATGGTCTCCACCGCCAATGGACGGACGATGACGGCCGAGACGGAGTTGGCAAAGCTGTCGATCGGCACCCTGTCCCAGACGGGCGTGAGGGCGCTCGTGGCAAGGCCCGGCGCCCTGACGCAGAACCTGCTCGGGATGAGCTTCCTCAACGGCCTGGAGAGTTTCACCATCTCGAACGACCGGCTGGTGATGCGGGGCCGATAGAACACTTGCGGCGACGCATGTCGGCAACAGCACGACATGCGCTAGCTACGCGGCCTCTTCGACGCGGGCTTCGAGCGTCGAGGCGCGACGGACATGCGCGCAGGCATCCCTGACGACGCCGATCCCGGCGCCTCGCTTTACGGCCTCGGTGGCGAGATGGCGGCGCCAGGCGCGGGCGCCGCCAAGGCCCGCAAAGAGCCCCAGGAGGTGTCGCGTCATGTCGTGCAGGCGCACCCCCACACGGAGCTGCCCTTCCATATAGGGGATGAAGCGATCGAGAGCCTCGAAGCCGTCGGCGACCGGCGGCGCCTGCCCGAAGAGGCGAGGGTCGACGCCGAGGAGCACTTCGGGGTTCTGGTAGGCCGCGCGCCCCATCATGACGCCGTCCATGTGAAGCAGGTGCGCTTCGGCCTGCTCCAACGACCCGATGCCGCCATTGATGCCGAGGGGCAGATCGGGCCAACGCCGCCGCGTCTCATGCACCAGCGGGTAGTCGAGCGGTGGCACGTCGCGGTTCTCTTTCGGCGAGAGGCCTTGGAGCCAG
>CAXSEU010000043.1:0-1901 GCA_964236485.1 uncultured Lichenihabitans sp.
CGTCCTTTTGGACGCGGCGGTGGTCCGGATCCAGGCAGCGTGATGCACCATGAAAGATGACAACAAGAACGTCTACGTCGCCATCGCGCTGTCCATTCTGGTGATCATCGGCTGGAACTACTTCTACGGCTGGCCGCAGATGGAGAAGACCCGTCAGGCGCAGACTCAGACCGCGACCACGCCGCAGCCCGGTGCCGCACCCGCCGGCGCTCCCCCCTCGGCTCCCGGCGCGCCGACGAGTGCGACGGCCGCCGCGACCCCGCCCGGAACACCGGGCGCGCAGACCGAGGCGGCGTTGACGCGGGAGGCCGCGCTCAAGACGAGCCCGCGCGTCCCCATCGACACCCGCAACATCGCCGGGTCGATCAACCTCATGGGGGGGCGGATCGACGATGTCTCGCTCAAGGCCTACCACCAGACGGTCAATCCCGGCAGCCCCATCATCGAGCTACTGTCGCCCTCGGGATCCCCCCAGCCCTTCTATGCCGAGCTCGGCTTCGTACCGCAGCCCGGCGAAACCGTCGCCTTGCCGGGCCACGATACGTTGTGGACCGCCGACGGCGACACGCTCACGGCCGAGAAGCCCCTCGCGCTGACCTGGGACAACGGCGCCGGCCTCGTCTTCAAGCGCCTGGTGTCGGTCGACGACCAGTATATGTTCACGGTCAAGGACAGCGTCGAGAACAACGGGTCGGCGCCGGCCAACCTCTATCCCTATGCGCTGATCTCGCGACACGGCAAGCCACTGACCTCCAACTATGCCGTCTTGCATGAGGGGCTTGTCGGGGAGATCGGCGACGCGCGGGAAGTGCAACTGACCTACGATGCCATGGAGAAGGAGACCGGCGGCAGCCGCACCGTGGATGGAACCGGCGGCTGGATCGGCATCACCGACAAGTATTGGGCCGCCGTCGTGGCGCCGGAGCAGAACGCTTCGTTCCAGGGCCGCTTCTCGGTGTCGGGCGCCGCGCAGCCGAAGAATTATCAGACCGACGCGCTCAATGGTCTGCGGACCGTGGCGCCCGGCCAGAGCACCGAAGTGACCACGCATGTCTTCGCTGGCGCCAAGGAAACCGACACGCTCAACAAATATGAAACGCAGTACGGCATCAAGAATTTTGGCAACCTGATCGATTGGGGCTGGTTCTACTTCATTACCAAGCCGTTGTTCCGAGTGCTTGATTACTTCTATAAGCTGACCGGGAACTTTGGCGTGGCCATTTTGATCGTCACCGTGCTGATCAAGGGCCTTTTCTTCCCGCTCGCCAACAAGTCCTATGAATCGATGGCCAAGATGAAGCGGTTGCAGCCCCAGATGGCGGCCCTGAAGGAGCGCTTCCCCGACGACAAGCAGAAGCAGCAGGAAGCCACGATGGAACTCTACAAGCGCGAGAAGGTGAATCCGGTCGCGGGCTGCCTGCCGATGATCGTGCAAGTGCCGGTCTTCTTCGCGCTCTACAAGGTGATCTTCATCACGATCGAGATGCGTCACGCCCCGTTCTTCGGCTGGATCAAGGACCTGTCGGCACCGGACCCGACGTCGATCCTGACGCTGTTCGGCCACCTGCCGATCCCGCTGCCGAACTTCCTGATGATCGGCATCTGGCCGGTGATCATGGGTTTCTCGATGTTCCTCCAGATGAAGATGAACCCGGAGCCCCCGGATCCGGTTCAGAAGACCATGTTCACCTGGATGCCGGTGATCTTCACCTTCATGCTCGGGTCGTTTCCGTCCGGCCTGGTGATCTACTGGACCTGGAACAACCTGTTGTCGGTGCTCCAGCAATATCTGATCGCGCGTCGGGCGGGCGCCAAGGTCGAGTTGTGGGACAACATCTCCGGCATGTTCCGCAAGACGTGATCGCGTCGATGAGCCTCGCGGCGGCCGAACCCGACTACCT
>CAXSEU010000043.1:1911-5547 GCA_964236485.1 uncultured Lichenihabitans sp.
ATCTTCACCTTCATGCTGGGATCCTTCCCATCGGGTCTTGTCATCTACTGGACCTGGAACAATACGCTGTCGGTGCTGCAGCAATATCTCATCGCGCGGCGGGCTGGGGCCAAGGTGGAACTATGGGGCAACCTTGCCGGCATGTTCCGGAAGACCTGACGGAACGCCGATGGACCTCGCGCTTACCGACCAGGATTTCGCCGAGACAGGACGGCTGCTGTTCGCGCGCGAATGCACCTTCATCGCGGGCTCTCCTTCGATCGAAGCGTTGCCGCCCATGCGGCTGCCGGAGATCGCCTTCGCGGGCCGTTCGAACGTCGGCAAGTCCTCGCTCCTGAACGCCTTGACGGGCCGCAAGTCCCTCGCGCGGGTCTCGCATACGCCTGGCCGGACCCAGCAGCTCAACTTCTTCGAACTCGGCGACAAGCTCGGCCTCGTGGACATGCCAGGCTACGGCTACGCCGCCGTCAGCAAGGCTACGGTCGAGGCCTGGGGCAAACTCGTCGGCAAGTTCCTGCAGGGCCGAGCGACGCTGCTGCGCGTCTATCTCCTGATCGACGCGCGGCACGGCTTGAAAGACGTCGACCACGAGCAGATGACGGCCTTTGACAGATCGGCGACCTCCTACGCCGTGGTCCTGACCAAGGGGGATGCCGTGAAGGCGGCGGAGCGGGGCATGCGGATCGCTGAGACCCGATTGGCGCTCGCGGGCCATCCCGCGGGGTTCCCGGACGTTGTCATGACCTCGTCAGAGACAGGTGATGGGATCTGCGATCTCCGGGCGGATGTCGCCCGACTGCTGGCTCAACGAGCGATCGGCGTGTAGGGCCGGTCGAGCCGCACCTCTCAGCAACCATCGGATCGAACCATGACGGCACCGCCCAGAGGCAGCCCGGAAGAACAGGCCGAAATCCTGATGCAGGCGCTGCCGCACATGCTGCGCTACGACGACGCCATCGTGGTGGTGAAGTACGGCGGCCACGCCATGGGGGACGAAAGCGTCGGCCGCAGCTTCGCACGGGACATGGTGCTGCTGGAACAGTCCGGGGTCAATCCGGTGGTGGTGCACGGCGGCGGCCCGCAGATCGGCGCCATGCTGAAGAAGCTCGGGATCGCGTCACATTTCTCGCATGGTCTGCGCGTGACCGACAAGGCGACGATCGAGATCGTCGAGATGGTGCTCTGCGGCTCCATCAACAAGCAGATCGTCGGATTCATCAACGCCGAAGGGGGCCGCGCCATCGGGCTCTGCGGCAAGGACGGCAACATGGTCTCGGCCACCAAGCTCGAGCAGGTCGGTCTGCCGGAGCCTGGTCACGACCACCATGTGGACCTCGGCTTCGTGGGCGAGCCCTCGCGGGTCGACCCGACGGTGCTGGACCAGACGCTCGGCCGTGAACTGATCCCAGTGCTGGCGCCGGTGGCGCAGGGCGAGGACGGGGAAACCTACAACGTCAATGCCGACACCTTCGCTGGCGCCATCGCCGGAGCCCTGAAGGCGAAGCGCCTGCTGCTTCTGACCGACGTTCCGGGCGTGCTCGACAAGGACAAGAAGCTGATCAAGCAGCTCAGCATCGACGGCATCCGCGCGCTTATTGCCGACGGCACCATATCGGGCGGCATGATACCCAAGGTGGAAACCTGCATCTACGCGCTCGATCAGGGGGTCGAAGGCGTCGTGATCCTCGACGGCAAGGTGCCTCACGCGGTTCTGCTGGAGCTGCTGACCGACCACGGGGCCGGCACGCTGATCACGCGATGAGGGCGACGGAAGCCTGGCTGCCGGCTCGTCTCCGGGATCGGTTCGGCGGTGTCGACACATGGGTGTTCGACCTCGATAATACGCTCTACCCGGCGGGCAGCAGCATATGGCCCAAGATCGACGAGCGCATCACGCGCTACCTCGCGGATTTCTTCGGCATCGACGGGATGTCGGCGCGAGCTCTGCAGAAGTTCTACTATCGGCGCCATGGCACCACGCTGCGCGGCCTCATCGCCGACCATGCCATAAGCCACGAGCATTTCCTCGACTTCGTGCACGACATCGACCGCTCGTCGCTCGACCCCAATCCGGCACTGGTCGAGGCCATTTCCACCTTGCCGGGCCGCAAACTGATCCTCACCAACGGCTCGACCCACCATGCCCTTCGCACGACCGAGCGGCTCGGCTTCACCGATACGTTCGAGGCGGTTTTCGACATCGTGGCCGCCGATCTCATGCCGAAGCCGGATCCCCGCGCCTACGCGACGTTTTTCGCCCGCCATGGCGTCGACCCGGCAACCTCCGCGATGTTCGAGGACATCGCCAAGAACCTCGTCGTGCCGCATGACCGTGGCATGGCCACGGTGCTGGTGGTGCCGCCGTCGCAGGGAGCCGACCACCGCGACCCGGAGGACGCCAGCGGCGGGGCCGAGCCCTACGTGGATTTCGTCACCGACGACCTCGCGACCTTTGTCGCGGCCATTGCCGTGACGCGTGCGGAAGACTGAACGAGGACGAGGTGCGGCTCGAGGCTGTCAGCCTGTCTGAAACCCCTACCGCTCCGCTCATCCCCGCAAACGCGGGGAACCCGGGGGCCACGGGCTGTGCCTAAGCCGCGGCGGGCGGCTTTCGGCCGACACTTGCGGGCAAAAGAGTAACCGGATCGCCCCACGATGCCGGGGATGTCGGCCAGGGTCGAGCGGGACTTCGGCCACCCGCGCAATGCCACAACAAGGATGCGGCGTGATCTCCCTTTTCGACCTGGTCGCGCTGCTCCTGACGCTGTGTGCCCTGTTCGGCTGGGTCAACCACCGCTTCTTGCGCATGCCCCACTCGGTTGGCCTCCTGGTCATGGGGCTGGTGGCCTCGCTGCTTCTCGTCGCGGCCGAAGTGTTCTTTCCGGACAAGCAGTTGGCGGACGACCTCACGGGCGCGCTCCGCCAGATCAACTTCACCGACGTCGTGATGAACGGCATGCTGGCCTTCCTGCTTTTCGCCGGCGCGCTCAACCTCAACCTCGACGCCCTGCGGGATCGGGCCTGGGCGGTCGCCATGCTGGCCTTGATCGGCACGGTGCTCTCCACCGCGGTCGTCGGCCTAGCCTTCTGGTGGGTGGCCGGCGCGCTCGGTCAGCCGGTTCCCCTGGCCTGGGCGCTGGTGTTCGGCGCGCTGATCAGCCCCACCGACCCGGTCGCCGTCCTGAACGTCCTCAAGCACGTGAGCATACCAGCTTCGCTCGAGATCGAGATGCAGGGGGAGGCGCTGTTCAACGACGGGGTTGGCGTGGTCCTGTTCACGTTCCTTGTCGGGATCGCCACGAGGCACGGTGGATACGCCCCCGGCATCGAGTCGATCCTGCCCGAGCTCTTACGACAGGCCGGCGGGGGGCTCCTCCTCGGCGTCGTGACCGGCTATGTCGCCTATCGCGGCATGCGAAGCATCGACGATTTTCCGGCCGAGGTGCTGATCACCTTGGCACTCGTGGCCGGAACCTACGCGGTCGCCCAGAAACTCGGCACGAGCGGGCCGCTCGCCGTGGTCGCGGCCGGCCTGGTGATCGCGGACCGCGCTCCGCGCGGGGCCATGAGCGACAGGACACGAATGTATGTTTCGGCGCTGTGGACCTTGATCGACGAGGTGCTGAACGCCGTTTT
>CAXSEU010000043.1:5557-7720 GCA_964236485.1 uncultured Lichenihabitans sp.
CCTTCTCATCGGTCTCGAGGTGGCCGTGCTGCAGCTCCAACCAGGGGCCTTGCTGCTTGGCGGGATTTCGATCCCGATCGTGCTCGTCGCCCGTCTGGTGTCGGTTTCGGCGCCCGTGCTGCTGTTCCGCCGGGGCAACCAGCTCTCGTTCCGCAACGTTCCCTTCCTGACCTGGGCCGGCGTTCGGGGCGGCATCTCCGTGGCCCTGGCCCTCTCCCTGCCGGGCACCCCTTACAAGCCCGCTATCCTGGCTGCGACCTACGTCATCGTGCTGTTCACCATCATCGTCCAAGGCTCCAGCCTGGGCTTCGTGGCGCGTCTGACGCTTCGCCGGCCGGGCGTCGCCCCTGAGCGCGAAACACCCCGATCGTGAGGTGCTTCACTTTCCCCAGCGCAGCGCCAACGGCGCAAGCTCGCGGGCGATCTCCAGCAGCCCGCCGCGGGTCGCCGCGTGGAGGGGCTCGAGCGGATGGCGAACCGCGTCGCTCTTGATCACGCCGCCTTCCATCATCAAAGTCTTGGCCGCACGCAGGCCGCATTGCCGATTCTCGTAGTTGATGAGCGGCAGGATGCGGGCATATTGGGCCGCCGCCTCCTGGCGGTCGCCCGCTGCGTGATTTCGAACCACGGTCTTGACGAGGTCGGGCGCCATGGCGCTGGTCATCGTGCCAGTGGCGCCGGCGTCGAGATCGGCCATCAGCGTGATGGCTTCCTCGCCATCCCAAGGCCCCTCGATCTCCGGGCCGCCGGCGGCGATCAGCGCCCGCAGTTTCGCCGCCGCCTGCGGAACCTCGATCTTGAAATAGCGCACGAGGGAAACCTCGCGGGCGAGGCGCGCCAGGAACGCCACGCTCAGGGCGACGCCGCTGAGCGGCGCGTCCTGAACCATGATCGGGATGCCGGCCGCTGCGGCGACGCTGGCGAAATGCTCGATGGTGCCGGTCTCGTCCACGCGAAGGCCAGCCCCGTGATAGGGCGGCATCAGCATCGCCATCCTGGCGCCGGCCGCCGCCGCCTTGCGGGCTCGCTCGGCCGCGACTCGCGTCGAGAAGTGGCTGCACGTCACGATCACGGGAACGCGCCCGGCGACCTGCTCCAAACACACGTCGGTCAACTGGTCGCGCTCGGCGTCGGTAAGAAGAAACTGCTCGGAATAATTGGCCAGGATGCAGATGCCGTCGACGCCCTGGTCGATCATGCAATCCATGACCCGCCGCTGTCCCTCGAGGTCGAGGTCACCCGAGGCCGTGAAAGGCGTCGGCGCGACCGGGAAGATGCCTTTGTAAGGCTGAGTCGAAGCCACGTCTTTTCTCCTGAATGGGGGTTCCGGCTGACCGGGAAGGACCATGGAACCGTGCGTCTGTCGAGACGCCGAAAGCGGGATTTATCGCGGCTCGTCGATGAGGCTGACATGGGCTGCGACGACGCGCCAGCCTTCCGCGAACCGGACCCAGGTCTGCATCTGGCGACCGACGCGGCCCGGTGCATTGTCGCGGCGAAAGAGCGTCGAGGCTGTGGCGAAGTCTACACCGAACGTCGTGATGGTGGTTTTTTCCAGCGTGCGTTCCAGTCCCGCCGCCGGACGCCCGACCCGAAAGGCCGCGATGGAGTCGAAGCCATAGAGATTCTCGGCGCCGCCATAACGGATCGTTTTGTCGTCGCGCCAGAAGAAGCCGTCGAGCGCCGCGACGTCGTTGCCGACCAGCGCACGCTCGTAAGCGGCGAACGCAGCCTCGACTTCCGCGAGAACCTTGGGATCGTTGATCATCTCGGACTCACTCCCGAAGCCTGTCGTCGGACGCTGGCTTGATCATTGCTTGCAAACGTTCGGTTGGAAACCCCTCGGAGACCGTCTTGCCCGCTCCGCCGTCCTTCGATCATGCGGCGCTTCACGCTGCCTACGGCGCCGGCCTCGATCCAAGCGAGGTCGTCGGCGAAGTGCTCCGGCGTATCGCGGCCTTGGGCGACCCCGGGATATTCATCACGCTGTGCCGCGAGGCCTCGGACAGCGCGTTGCGGGCGCTGGGGCCCTTCGACCCGGATCGGAAGCCGCTCTGGGGTCTGCCCTTCGCCATCAAGGACAATATCGATCTGGCCGACGTGCCGACGACCGCCGCGTGCCCTGAGTTCGCCTCGACCCCAGCGCATTCGACCACCATAATC
>CAXSEU010000043.1:7730-13420 GCA_964236485.1 uncultured Lichenihabitans sp.
TCGGCAAGACCAACCTCGACCAGTTCGCCACCGGTCTCGTGGGGGTCCGCACGCCCTATCCGGTGCCGCGTAACAGCTTCGATCCCGCCGTCGTGCCGGGCGGGTCGTCGTCGGGCTCGGCCGTCGCGGTGGCGCAGGGGCTGGTCAGCTTCGCGCTCGGCACCGACACGGCCGGGTCGGGCCGCGTTCCGGCCGGCCTCAACAACCTCGTGGGGCTGAAGCCCACCCTCGGGGCCATTCCGGTCAGCGGCGTCCTTCCGGCCTGCCAGACGCTGGATTGCGTCTCGATCCTCGCCCTGACGGTCGCCGACGCCTGGAGCGTTTTCCAGGTGGCATCGGGCTACGCGCCGGAAGACCCCTGGTCGAAGCGTCTTCCCGCACCAACGTTGGCTCCGGCCCCGAAGGGCCTCAAGATCGGCGTCCCCGATACGCCCAGCCGAAGGTTCTTCGGCGACGCCCTCTCGGAAGAGGCATTCGACGCGAGTCTGCTGCTCTACCGGGATCTGGGCCTCGACCTCGCGGAGGTGGATTTCGCGCCGCTTTTCGCGGTCGCGGCGATGCTTTACGACGGTGCCTGGGTGGCGGAACGCTACGCCGCGATCCGGCCGTTCATCCAGGCCCGTCGCGAGGCGCTCCACCCGACGACCGCCGGCATCATCCTCGGTGCGGAGCGCCTCTCCGCCGCCGATGCCTTCGCGGGGATCTACCGCCTTGCCGCGTTGCGCCGCGAGGCGGAGCGCATCTGGGAGCGGGTCGCCGTCCTGGCGGTGCCGACGGTGCCTCGGGCATTCACGATCGCCGAACTCGAGGCGGACCCCGTCGGGCCGAATTCCGCGCTGGGCACCTATACGAATTTCGTCAACCTGCTCGATCTTTGCGCCTTGTCGGTGCCCGGGCCCTTCCGCCGCGACGGGTTTCCGGCCGGCACCACCCTGATCGCCCCGGCCGGCCGGGATGGCCTGCTGGCCGGGCTCGGCGACGATCTCCAGGCCGCCGCCTCTCTCCCGATGGGAGCCACGGGCCAGCGCGGCGGCGATCGATTGATCCGGGCGTCCCTGGCCGCGGGCGAGGTCGAGATCGCGGTCGTCGGCGCGCATCTCTCCGGCATGCCCCTCAATGGCGAGTTGACGGGATGCGGCGGCCGCCTCGCCCGCGCCGCCAGGACGACGCCAGATTACAGGCTCTTCGCGCTTCCTGGGGGACCGCCGCAACGGCCCGGCCTGATCCGGGTCGACGCGGGAGCGGGTGTTTCCATCGAGACCGAGGTGTGGATCCTGTCATTCGAGGCGTTCGGACGCTTTGTCGCGAAGGTGGGGTCCCCGCTCGGCATCGGTACGGTCAGGCTCGCGGACGGTAGCGCGCCGAAAGGCTTCTTGTGCGAAGCAGCCGGCTTGGAACATGCCGCCGACATTTCGGCGTCCGGAAGTTGGCGCGCCTATGTCGCGGGTCTGAAGCCCCAAGTGGGGCGACCGACTGACCCTTGATATCGGCTGCTCAGAACTTGTGCAGCGAGGCTTTGCCGGATGCAGCAGACCTTTGGCTTGCGGCGACGTCTTCAAGGCCTTTGAGGACTGGATGCACGAGAAGGTCTGGCACGAGCCTTGCGAATCACGGCGGGACGATGAAGCCGTGAGGATCGTGGCAATGGTGACGGGACTGAACCGCAGACGCTTTCTGCAAACCACGACGGCAGGCGCCACGGCGATCCTTTCGGGCTCGCTGCCGTTCCGCTCCGCCCTGGCAGCCGAGGATCTAACGATCGGCGTCGTCTATGTCGGTGCGCGCGATGATTTCGGCTGGAACCAGGCCCATGCGGTCGGCGTCAAGGCGCTGAAGGATCTGCCGGGCGTCAAGGTCATCGAGGAAGAGAACGTCCCCGAGACCGATGCCGTGTCGAAGACCATGGAATCCATGATCAACCTCGACGGCGCGAAGCTGATCCTGCCGACCTCGTTCGGCTATTACAATCCGTTCGTCCTCGACGAGGCGAAGGCCAATCCGTCCGTGCAGTTCCGGCACGCGGCGCCGCTTTGGAAGGAGAGCGACCCCAAGAACGCCGGCTCCTATTTCGCCTTCCTGGACCAAGCCCATTACATCGACGGCGTCGCGGCGGGGCTCGCCTCCAAGACCGGCAGGCTCGGCTTCGTGGCCGCGAAGCCCATCGGCCTCGTCTTGCGCAACATCAATTCGTTCCTGACCGGCGCCCGTACCACGAACCCTGCCGCCACCGTGCAGGTGATTTTCACCGGCGACTGGTCGCTGCCAGTCCGCGAAGCCGAGGCCACCAACGCCCTGGTCGACGCCGGCTGCGACCTCATCACCTGCCACGTCGACGGCCCCAAGGTCGTAATCCAGACAGCCGAGAGCCGCGGGGTCAAGACGTGCGGCCACAATGCCAGCCAGGCGCAACTGGCGCCGAAGGGTTTCGTCACCGGGGCCGAGTATAAGTGGGGCACGATCTACAAGGGTTATGCCCTTCTCATCGGCAAAGGCGAGAGCCTACCCAACATCACCTTCGGCGGTTACGACAAGGACATGGTGCAGAACACGCCGTTCGGCGCCGGCGCGACACCTGAAGCCATCCAGGCCGCGAATGCCGCCGTCGCCGAGCTCAAGGCCGGCAAGCCGATCTTCCGCACATCGATCAAGGATAACAAGGGCACCGTGGTTGTGGCCAATGCACCCAAGACCAACTACGACGAGCCCCTCAACAACATGGATTACCTGGTGGACGGCGTGCTCGGCTCGACCCACTGAGCGGCGGCAGCGAGGCGGGCGCGGGGCGGCACAGGATGACGGACATCGCCCGGCCGACCGCTTCGCATGCCGTCCCCGCGACGCGATCCACCTCCGCAAGAATCATGCGCCTGCGGGCCGCTTCGGAATATGTGATCATCCCGGTGCTGGCCGTCGCGGGGGCGATGGTGCTGTTCTCGATCTTCCTCGTGCTGCTGGGCAAGTCTCCGGCGCAGTTCGTCCAACTGATCTGGCAGGGCGGCTTCGGCAGCGCCTTCTCCTGGGGCAATACCCTGCAGCGGGCATCACCCCTGATCCTGACCGCGCTCGCGGTCGCGATCCCGGCGCGGCTGGGGCTGACCATGATCGGCGGCGAAGGGGCGCTGGTGCTCGGCGGCTTCGCGGCGGCGGTCGTCGCAGTGCCGTTCGTCGGCAGCGGTACCCCGGCCTGGGTCGTCATGCCGCTCATGGTGGTCTTCGCGGTGGCGGTCGGCGGCCTCTGGGTGGGCCTCGCCGGCTACCTGCGCTATGCGCGAGGCGTCAACGAGACGATCTCGTCCCTGCTCCTATCCTACATCGCCATCGCCTTGATGCTGTTCTTCGTCGAGGGGCCGCTGCGCGACCCGGCGCAGACCGTCAAGGCGTCGACGGTGCCGATCGGGCAGTCCTACGGGCTGAGCAAAATCCCGGGCCTCGGCGTCCATTGGGGCTTCCCGGTCGGCGTGCTGGTGGCCGCAGCGCTCTACGTCCTGATGTCGCGCACGACCTTCGGCTTCTCGGCGAGGATCACCGGCGGCAACATGCGGGCCGCGCAGGCCCAGGGCCTGCCGGTCGGCCGGCTCATACT
The DNA here is from genome assembly GCA_964236485.1 of uncultured Lichenihabitans sp. Taxonomy (GTDB): domain Bacteria; phylum Pseudomonadota; class Alphaproteobacteria; order Rhizobiales; family Beijerinckiaceae; genus Lichenihabitans. The sequence goes on from CAXSEU010000043.1 coordinate 11,314, forward strand.
CACCTGCGCGGGACTCGCCGGTGCCTGCGCCGGCCTGGCCGGCTATTTCGAAGTCGCGTCGATCCAGGGCCGCGCCAACGCCTCGCTGGCCGCCGGTTATGGCTTCACCGGCATCCTGGTCTCGTTTCTGGCTCGCCACAACCCGCTCGCCATCGTCCCGGTCGCCATCCTGTTCGGCGGTTTGTCGGCGGCGGGCGGTCTCGTGCAGCGCCGCCTCGCCATGCCGGACGCGACGGTGCTGGTGCTGCAGGGCTTCATCTTCGTCGTGCTGCTCGCCTCCGAAACCCTCTATGGGCGCTTCGCCGCCTTCAGCATGACGCGGGAGCGGAGCCGCACGTGAGCGACTCGCCCCTCTTCATCGTGCTGACCGCCATGCTGGGTGGCGCCATCCGGGTTTCGACCCCCTTCATGTTCGTCGCCCTCGGCGAATGCCTCACGGAAAAATCCGGGCGCATCAATCTCGGGCTCGAGGGCACGCTGGTTCTCGGCGCGATGCTTGGTTACGCGACGGCTTTCCTCACCGGCTCGCCTTGGCTGGGCGTCCTCGCCGGCGGCCTTGCGGGCGTCCTGCTCGGCGGCCTTCACGGCATCCTGTGCTCGCTGCCCAAGGTCAACGACATCGCGGTCGGCATCGCCATGATGTCGCTCGGCACGGGGCTGGCCTTCTTCTTCGGTAAGCCCTTCATCCAGCCCGAGGCGCCGCATCTTCCCTCGATCGCGCTCGGCGGGTGGACCGGCAGCCCGAAGCTGGCCGCTGCCCTGCAGATCAACCCGCTGTTCTTCGTCGGCATCGCGGTGGCCGCGGCCATGGCTTGGGCCTTCCGCAACACCCGGTGGGGTCTCGTGGTGCGAACCACCGGCGACAGCGCCGCCGCGGCGCGCGCTATGGGAATCTCGGTCGACGCCGTGCGGGTGGCCTCGACGGCCGCGGGCGGGTTCCTGGCCGGCGTCGGGGGCTCGTTCCTCTCGCTCTACTACCCGGGATCCTGGAACGAAGGCCTGTCATCGGGTCAGGGCCTGATGGCGGTGGCGCTGGTGATCTTCGCCCGATGGAACCCGGTCCGTTGCGTGGCGGCAGCGCTGCTCTTCGGCGCGGCGGGCGCGCTTGGGCCGGCGCTGCAATCCGTCGGCTTCACCCAGGGGTACTACCTGTTCAACGCCGCGCCCTACATCCTCACGCTGCTCATCATGATCGCCTCGTCAGGCTCGCAGCAGGCCTTCCGGGCCGCACCAGGCGAGTTGTCGATCACCAGATAGGAACCTCGTCCATGAACGGCTTAGGCGGTCTCAACCCATCACCCAACGGCGTGGCGATCGGCCTCGTGCAGCTGCAACTGCCGGTCGTCAAGACGCCGAGCGACCTCGAGACCCAGACCACGAGGATCGTCGCCATGGTGGCCAAGGCGCGCCGCAACCTCGCCGCCATGGACCTCGTGGTCTTCCCCGAATATGCGCTGCACGGCCTTTCGATGGACACCGATCAGGCCATCATGTGCCGCATGGACGGACCCGAGGTCGCGGCCTTCCGGCAGGCCTGCATCGACAATCGCATCTGGGGCTGCTTCTCCATCATGGAGTTCAACCCGGGCGGCAACCCCTATAATGTCGGGCTCATCATCGACGACCAGGGCGAGGTGAAGCTCTACTACCGCAAGATGCACCCCTGGGTGCCGGTGGAGCCATGGGAGCCGGGCGACGGGGGTATTCCGGTCATCCAAGGACCCAAAGGGTGCAAGCTCGGCCTCATCATATGCCATGACGGCATGTTCCCGGAAATGGCGCGGGAATGCGCCTACAAGGGTGCGGAGATCATGCTTCGCACCGCCGGCTACACGGCGCCGATTCGCGAGTCCTGGCGCTTCACCAACCAGAGCAACGCCTTCTGCAATCTCATGGTGACGGCCAACGTCTGCATGTGCGGGTCCGACGGCAGCTTCGACTCGATGGGCGAGGCCATGGTGGTGAACTTCGACGGTACGGTCATCGCCCATGGCACGAGCGGGCGGGTCGACGAGATCATCACGGCCGAGGTTCGACCCGACCTCGTGCGCGTGGCGCGCATCCATTGGGGCGTCGAGAACAACCCCTATCAGTTCGGCCACCGGGG
>CAXSEU010000044.1:0-7184 GCA_964236485.1 uncultured Lichenihabitans sp.
GGATGGTCCAACGACTTCGCGCGATCAATCATCGGCCAAATGCGATAGCCCTGGTGGCCGGTCGGTGCCTCATTGACCCCAGGTATGCACGATATACTACTCCCGCTCCATTAATCCGGAGCTCCGTCGCATGACTTCCCCCGACTACGACGTCCTTTTTCAGCCCTTCAGCGTGAAGTCGCTGAGATTGAAGAACCGCATCGTCATGGCGCCCATGACCCGATCGTTCTCTCCGGATGGGGTGCCGGGGGAAAACGTCGTGGCCTATTACCGGCGTCGCGCCGAGGGGGAGGTGGGGCTGATCCTTTCCGAGGGGACGGTCATCGATCGGCCGGCCTCCAGGAACGACCAGAACATTCCCTTCTTCCACGGCGAGGCCGCGCTCGCGGGCTGGAAGCGCGTGATCGACGGGGTCCATGCCGCCGGGGGTTGCATGGGTCCTCAAATCTGGCACACGGGCTCCGTGGTCAGCTTCCAGACCGACTGGACCCCTGCCGCTCCGGTCGAAAGCCCGTCCGGCCTCCTCGGGCCGGGCCAGCCGCGCGGCGAGGTAATGAGCGAGGAGGCCATCGCCGATACGATCGCGGCTTTCGCCCGCGCGGCCGCGGATGCCAAGCGGCTGGGGTTCGGCACCGTCGAGATCCACGGCGCGCACGGCTAGCTGATCGACCAGTTCTTCTGGGCGGGCACGAACAAGCGCGCCGATAGGTTCGGCGGCGCCACGCTCAAGGAGCGCGCCCGCTTCGCGGCCGAGGTTGTGAAGGGCATAAGGGCCGCAGTGGGAAGCCAGTACCCCATCATCCTGCGGCTGAGCCAATGGAAGCAGCAGGATTTCGCCGTCCGGCTCGCCGTGACGCCGGGCGCCATGGCCGACTGGCTCGTTCCGCTGGTGGATGCTGGCGTCGATGTCTTCCATTGCTCGCAGCGCCGCTTCTGGGAGCCCGAGTTCCCGGAGATCGACGGGGAGGCCGGGCTGAACTTCGCCGGGTGGGCCAAGAAACTCACCGGCGCCTCGACCATCAGCGTCGGCTCCGTCGGTCTGTCGGGCGACTTCCTGGGGGCCTTCGGGGGCGAGGGCTCGAAGCCCGCGAGCCTCCACAACCTGGTTCACCGGATGGAGCGCGGGGAGTTCGACCTGATCGCCGTCGGGCGGGCGATCCTGAACGATCCCGAATGGGTCAGAAAGGTCCGCACCGGCGACGACGAGGGGCTGCGTGATTTCAGCGCCGCGGCGTTCGCCGAACTGGTCTGACGCTCGCCCGATCGGGCGCTAGAGCACGTCAGGGTGTGATTGAATCGCTTCGCAATCACACCCTGTTGAACGTGCTCGCGAATCTAATCTCGGAGTATGTCAGCAACAGCATGACATACTCTAGCGAAACGCGGGGCACCGCCGTAGGGTGCGGCGTGCCATCCGAACCGCATTTCGACCCCGCGTTTCGCGCCGGCCTGCTGGATCTTCTGGTTTGGCGGCGCGACGTGCGGCGTTTCCGACGGGTCGGCTTGCCCGAGGGGACGCTGGAGCGTCTGGTGCGGATCGCCTGCTTGGCGCCGTCGGTCGGGCTCAGTCAGCCCTGGCGCTTCGTTGCGGTCGAGGATCCGTCGCGCCGAGCGGCCGTGCGTGCCTCTTTCGAGCGGTGCAACGCCGATGCCCTGCGCTGCCAGTCCGGCGAGAAAGCCGCGCTCTATGCCGGGTTGAAGCTCGCTGGCCTCGACGATGCGCCGTGCCAGTTCGCGGTTTTCGCCGATCGAGGCACCTGCCAGGGCCATGGCCTCGGGCGGCTGACGATGCCCGTCACGATCGATTACTCGGCCGTCATGGCGGTGCATACGCTGTGGCTCGCCGCCCGCGCCGAAGGCATCGGGCTCGGGTGGGTTTCGATCCTCGATCCGACGAGCATCGCCTCGGCGCTCGATGTGCCCGAGGCGTGGATCTTCATCGGCTATTTCTGCCTGGGCTACCCGGTCGAAGCGGACGATGTTCCGGTTCTGGAGAGGGCAGGGTGGGAAAGCCGGAGCGATGCCGCCGCGATGCTCCTCAGGCGTTAGCGTTTCTCAGCTTCGCCGCTCCGCCGTGAACCGGGCAGCTTCCGCCAGATGTTCGGTGCGGATGTGCTCACCGAGTGTTTTCAGCGCCTCCTGAGCCTCGCTGGCGAGGGCGTCGCGCCTCAGCTTGGCGCCTCCGAGCCCGAGCGTCGTCACCAGCGTACCCTTGTTGCGTCCCGCGTCCTTGCCGGCTGCCTTGCCGAGCGTCGCCGCGTCGCTCTCGGTGTCCAGGATGTCGTCCGCGATCTGGAACGCCGCCCCGAGGGCCCGTCCGTAGCGGTTGAGAGCGGCGCGCTGCCCCGCATCGGCGCCGCCCAAGATGGCGCCGGCCTCGACGGCGAAGAGCAGCAACGCCCCGGTCTTCATGGCCTGCAACCGCTCGATGGCGGCAGCGTCGAGCGGCGTCTCGGCGCGCTCCGCCTCGAGGTCGAGGGCCTGACCGCCCGCCATGCCGCCGATGCCGGAGGCACGCGTCAGGCCCAGCACGAGCGCCACCCGCACGCCCGCGTCCGGGTGGGTGGCTTCATCGGCCAGCACGTCGAACGCGTAGGTCAGTAGGCTGTCGCCCGCGAGGATCGCGGTGGCTTCGTCGAACTTGATATGGGCGGTGGGGCGACCGCGGCGCAGGTCGTCGTCATCCATGGCCGGCAGGTCGTCGTGCACCAGCGAATAGCAATGAATCATTTCGAGCGCCGCGCCGGCCCGCAGCACGCCATCCCCGGCCGCCCCGAGGGCGCGCGCGGTCTCGACCACCAGGAAGGGACGGAGCCGCTTGCCGCCGCCGAGCGTCACATAGCGCATGGCCTCGAGCAGGCGCGCCGGACGGTGGATCTCGGCCGGCAGCGCCCCCGGGCCAAGAAGAGCGTCGAGCGTCGCCTCGATCTGATCCGCCACGGCTTTCAGCCTCTGCGCGAATTCATCCTGCGGCGCAGTCTTGGACATCTTGTCTTCCCATGAGGTGGCTTGGTCCGACACCGTCGGCTTAGGCCTTATTTTCCGGGCGGGACGGATGGTCAAGGGCGGCCCTGCACTTTCATGGCGCAGGATCGCCAGCTGCGACTCCCCGACCGTGCGGCGGTCGAGGGCCACGAAGCCCGTCGGCACGGCGACATCGACCGTGCCGGTCTCCTCGACGACGCAGAGGGCTCCTGCGTCGAGCCAGCCGCCATCCCGCAGCGACGCGAGGGCGGCGGCCCCGAGACCGCGCCCATAGGGCGGGTCCAGAAAGGCAAGGTCGTAAGGTTCGCCCGGTGCGATGCCGAGCCTGGTCGCGTCGCGGCGAAAGATTCGGCTGACGCCGGCGACCCCGAGGGCTTCGACGTTCTCGCGGATCAGGGCTCGGGCCTCGGCGCCATCCTCCACGAAGAGCGCGTGACGGGCATTGTGCGAAAGAGTTTTGAGATCGAGCGCCTCGGTGCCGGCGAAGTAGTCGATCACTCGGGCGCCCGGAACCGGATCGCCGCAGGTATGGGCCAGGATGTTGAACAGGGTTTCGCGCAAGCGGTCGGCGGTGGGCCGGATGGCGTGGGTCGCGGGTGCCCGCAGGGTTCGCCCCTTGAAACGCCCGCCGATGACACGCACCGATTCAGCCTCGGGGCTTCGGCCGATCCGCCCGGCCACCGCCGCCGGGAGGGCGTGGCCGGCCCGGCGCGCCGCCGCCGCTGCGTCCTGGCTTGCCCGGCGCGCCGTCCTTGCCGCCAAAGTTGCGCGGACGCTGCGGTGCGCCGGCACCGGACGGTTTGTCGAACCGCTTCGCAGCGCGGCCTTCGGACCCGCTGTCCTCTCCGCGACGCTCTCGCCGAGGGGCGCCGTCGGGGCGCCCGCGCGGTGCGGCCGGCGCACCCTCGTTGGCGGGGCGCTTGTCGGCCCACTGCCCGTTCTCCTTCCAGCGGCGCGGCGCTTCGGACCGCCCGCCCGGACCCTCTCGGCTGGGGCGCGGCGGCCGCGCGTCCTCGCGCCGGTTGCGGGCGGTCGCGGGGCGGTCGGCGGAGAAATTCTTGCCGGGGCGCGACGGGCGCGCGTCGGATCGGGGTCGGTCGTCGCGGCGAGTATGCGGCGCGGCCTCGCCCTCTTTCTCGCGGGAGAAGCGGCGGGCGTTGCGCGTATCGGCCGGCTGCTCGCGCTCCCGCGTGGACGACACGCGTTCCACCGCGACGGCGCGGCCCTTGCGATCCTCCGTCGAACTTCGCTGCGTCCGCCGCCTCCCTTCGGAAGCGGAGCCCTCGCGCTCGGCGCGCAGCACCGAGACATGGGCGCGCGCGGCGGGTTTGGGGTGGCTCGGATCGAACTTGCTCACGGGCTTCGGCACCGGAAGGCCGCGCGGGCGATCGCCGCCACGGAGGTCCTGCGGGCGAGCGCCCCGCTCGTCGGCGCGCCCGTCGCGGCGCGGCGGTGCCTCGCGGGGTTCCTCGAACTCGACCCCGGCCTCGCGCACCAAGGCCTCGCCGAGCTGATCGCGCAGGATCCGCGTGCGGATTTCCTCGACCGCGCCTTCCGCCAGCTCCCCGAGCTGGAACGGGCCGAACGAGATGCGGATCAGCCGCGTCACGTTGAGCCCGAGATGTTCGAGCACGCGCTTGATCTCGCGGTTCTTGCCCTCCCGGAGCCCCATGGTCAGCCAGGCATTGGCGCCTTGCACGCGGTCGAGACGCGCCTCGATGCCGGCGTAGTCGATCCCCTCGACGCTGATGCCCTTGGCGAGGTCGTCGAGCATCGGCTGGGTCACTTCGCCGTTGGCGCGAACGCGGTAGCGCCGCAACCAGCCGGTCTTCGGCAGTTCCAGCATGCGCGCGATGCCGCCGTCGTTGGTCAGCAGCAGGAGGCCTTCGGTGTTGATGTCGAGGCGGCCAACCGTGACGACGCGCGGCAGACCCTCGGGCAGGATGTCGAAGATCGTCTGGCGCCCTTCGGGGTCCTTGGCCGTGGTGACGACGCCTCTCGGCTTGTGGAACAGGAAGAGCCGCGTCGGCTCGCGCGCCGGCATCGGCGCTCCGTCCACCGTGATGCGATCGCCCGGGCCGACGTTCAGGGCCGGGCTGTCGATCACCGTGCCGTTGACGGCGACGCGCCCGGCGGCGATCCAGGTCTCGGCGTCGCGGCGCGAGCAGAGCCCCGCCCGGGCCATGATCTTGGCGATGCGGGCATCGTCGCGCGGCGCCTCGGGGGGTGCGGCGTTCCGGCTCGGCGCCGAGCGCGCCGATCGGCCGGCCGGGGGTTGTCGTGGGGGTCGATTGTTGTCGCTCATGCACCGTGATAGCAGGCTCGCGGCCCGAACGGGAGAGATCCGGCGTGAACCGGTCGACAGATCGCATCGATCCGCTGGGGATCGCCTTCGCGGAGGCGCGCGCGGCCGCGGCTCGGGGCGAGGTCCCGGTCGGTGCCGTCGTGGTGCGCGACGGAATCGTTGTCAGCGCGGCCGGCAACCGGACGCTCGAGGCCCGCGACCCCACGGCCCATGCCGAGATGCTGGCCATCCGGGCCGCTTGCGCGGCGCTGGGCTCCGAGCGTCTCGCGGGCTGCGACCTCTACGTGACGCTCGAGCCCTGCGCCATGTGCGCCGCCGCGATCTCCTTCGCCCGCGTGCGGCGCCTCTACTACGCGGCACCTGACCCCAAGGGCGGCGCCGTCGATCACGGCCCCCGCTTCTTCGCCCAAGCGACGTGCCACCACGCGCCCGAGGTTCTGGGAGGCCTTCGCGAGAGCGAGGCGGCGGCGATGCTGAAAAGCTTCTTCGCGGAGCGGCGCACCGGGAGCGAGCCCCCGATCACCGTCGGGCGCGGGACGCATTCAGGGTAACGGCCGCGCGGATAAGGGCCTCGAAGGCCGCCGCATCGACCCGCTCGCCTTCACGGACGTCGATGGCGCGTCGGGTGTTGCCCTCGAGGCTTGCATTGAACAGGCCCGATGGGTCGTCGAGTGCGGCCCCCTTGGCGAACGTGAGCTTCACGACTTTCTTGTAGGTCTCACCGGTGCAGATCAATCCGCTGTGGGACCAGACTGGAACCCCTCTCCACTTCCACTCCTCGACCATCCCGGGATCGGCTTGCCTGATCAAGGCGCGCAGTTGCGAAAGCATCTCGCCCCGCCAGTCGTCCAAATCCCTGATCCTCTCGTCGATCAGCTGCGACGGAGATTTTCCGTCCTCGGTTCCGCCGGCGTTCATGCTGTGCTCCACGTCGTCTCGCCCTCCGGGCGGTCTGACGCTCGAGGGGCACGCTCCCCATTGTCAATATCGTCCTCGCTTATCGAGGCCGGGTGCGGCATTGAGGGTCGCAGCATCGAGAAGGCGGCCGGACCATGAACGACTTGAACCAGTTCAAGCAGAAGCCCCGCCGCGCACCCTCGCGTGGCAAGACGATCGTCGTCTCGGCCGAAGCCAAGAAGGCCTATGCGGAACTGATGGAACAGCGAACCGCGAAGGAACTGGCCGTCGGCCGTCACCTGCCGACCGACATGAAGCGATAGTGAGGGGGTGGGTGCCTCCGTATGCGTGCGGCGGGTGCCGCCTCTCGGTCAGGCGCTGTAAACATGGGCACGGTCCTGCCGCTTCCCGCCCTCTCGTGGTCGGGTCTGAAACTCCGTTCCGGGCTATAGGTCTGGAAAGGGTGGAAAGCAGCCGCAAACCTCGTCAAGCACTTGGCCGTGCTCGACCCACTCGGATCCTGTGCGAACTTCCGTTACAGTCGCTCCATGCGATCGAGTACGGCTTCGACGTCCGGCATAGCGGCAAGCTCACCCTGAGCTCGTGCAGCGCACTCAGAAAAGCTCACGTCGGCGAGCAATTGCCGCACGCGGTCCAGCACCGCCTTGTGCGTGACCTCACCAGGCGTAAGGACCAATGCCAAGCCAGCGTCAAGCGCACGCCCGGCATTGTAGAACTGATCAGCGAACTGCGGCAATAACAGCAGCGGCTTTCCCCAAGCAAGCGCGCCGAGCAAGGTCCCGGAGCCACCATGGGCAACGACGCAGGCGCACCGCGGCAATAGTTCGTCCTGTGGCACAAAGCGATGGGCTTCCGCATTCGCCGGCAGCGGATCGAGGATCGCCGGGTCGATGTCGCTTCCGACCGTCGCGATCACCTCATCGGCTGCTTCAGCGCTCCCCATTATTGCGGCTCTGAAGCGCTCCACTTCGGTTGA
>CAXSEU010000044.1:7194-11359 GCA_964236485.1 uncultured Lichenihabitans sp.
GCTATTCCAGGCGGTCCCGAATGTAACATAAACAATCTGGCGCTCAGGACGTAAACGCGTCCCCATGAATCCCGCGCTAGGACGAAGGCGAATCACCGACGGCAAGTCCTGAATTTGCTGGATCTGCAACAATGGCGGGTATGGATCGACATACAAATGCTTGTAGAGGCCGGCCTGCCGTGGAACCGCGAGCCCTTTCCCGCGCCAGAGCGGCGCAACGCTTTCGCCCGCGAGGTCGGCCACTTCCGGCTGAAGCAGGGGGCCAAATCCAACGGTCACCCAGGGAATTCCCGCCAGGGTCGCCGCCAAGGGGGTGGCCAGTTCCGCGACCTCGTGCACGATGAGATCGGGCAGGAAGACCGAACAAATCCCTTCGAGATCGGCGAGGCGCGAAGGCGCTTCGATCTCCGAAAACCACCGGCCGAAGGCGAAGGGGCGTATTTCTGGGGGAAGCAAGTTGCGGATGTCTACGCCGGTTTGCGCGAGCCGCCGTAGGCTTTCGTCGAGGCTCAATCCAGCTGCAAAAGAGTCGAAGCCGACCGCGCGCGCTTTTGTGGCGATCGGCTCGCCGGCCGCAAAGGCAACGGCGTGGCCCCGTCCGCGCGCCGCCTTGGCGAGGGGGAGCAACGGCTGAAAATGGCCGACCATGGGGCGACACGTGAAAAGGATCTTCATGTGTGCGGCCTTCTTTCGCCGCGCCCCATCAGGACACGGATCACCGAACCTCGCGAATCGGCCGTTTTAATCGGACCGATTCACGTCTCTCAAAGGTCGGCGGCGCCAGGAATTCCAGCTAGCCTTCCGGCGACCTCCGACCAGTCCGCAATCGATTTGGCAATTGTTACTTCGGCTTCGGGAACTCTCGCGCAAGTCGTGCCTATTGGGGGGTCATCATGTGCAGGAAAGGGGCGTCTGGATCACTCACGTAAAATAGGACAGCCTTCATCGTCTCGGTGCTGCTCCGATTAAACCCGGTCATTTTCACCCCTATCGGCTCAACCATGGCCTGACCGGCCCTTATGGTCACTGGTGTACGACCTTCCATCTCCAAAGTGAACGACCCTTCGACAATGAAAAGCGTAACAGGAAACGGATGAGTATCAAACACGGTTTTTTTTCCAGGGCTGATGGACCCTGTCAATACTCTTATTTCTTCCCTTTCACCTTTCGGCATACCTCCAACAATCTCTGTCAGAACAGCCTCGGGTCTCACTGAGATTTTTCTCTCCGCACTGCAATGGATCGGAACCAGAAGGATCAAGATTGCAACTAATGCGCTAACTCTATCCATTTAGGTAACCTCTAAATGTCTTAAATTTATAGAATACATAAAATATTATAAGCGCGAGCGCAATGCGCCGTCAAACGCCTCGGTTATTGCATTGAGCCGATTAGTCCTCTGTCGCTTCTCAAGAGGCTTTCGGCCGGGAGGTCGCGGCAATGACCAAGTTGGGTCGATTACCGGACGGTACCAGGTGTCGAATCTCGATAGACCAATACCACCCTACCCTCACGCCGCCGCCGCATGCTCCTCCTTCGGCGCAAGCCCCAGGATGCGGCAGATGGCATAGACGAGTTCGGCGCGGTTCATGGTGTAGAAGTGGAAATCCTCGACGCCCTGGTCGAGAAGGCCGATGACCTGTTCGGCCGCGACGGCGGCGGCCACGAGCTGGCGGGTCGCCGGATCGTCGTCAAGCCCGTCGAACCGCGCGCGCAGCCAGGCCGGCACCGAGGCGCCGGTCTTCTTGGCAAAGTTCGCCGTCTGCTTGAAGTTCTGCACCGGCACGATGCCCGGGATGATGGGGATCGTGATGCCTCGGGCACGGACACGCTCGACGTAACGGTGATAGAGGCTGTTGTCGAAGAAGAACTGGGTGATGGCACGGGTGGCGCCGGCATCGACCTTGGCCTCGAGCACGTCGAGGTCGGCCTCGATCGAAGGGCTTTCGGGATGCGTCTCGGGATAGGCCGAGACCGAGACCTCGAAATCGCCCAGCGCCCGGATGCCGCCCACGAGGTCGGCCGAGGTCGCGTAGCCGCCGGGATGCGCCTCGTAGGGGGTGCCGGCGCCATCCGGGGAATCGCCCCGCAAGGCGACGACGTGGCGGACGCCGGCCGCCTTGTAGCTCCGGATGACGTCGTCGACCTCGGCCCGCGTGGCGCCGACGCAGGTCAGATGCGCGGCGGGGCGCAGCGCCGTCTCGCGCACGAGGCGCGCCACGGTGGCGTGGGTGCGCTCGCGGGTGGAGCCTCCCGCGCCGTAGGTGACCGAGACGAAATCTGGCCGCAGCGGCGCCAGCCGGTCGATGCTGGCCCAGAGCGTCGTCTCGCCATCGTCGTTCTTGGGCGGGAAGAACTCGAACGAGACGCGGGGATGCGTCGAGGGGGTGCGGCTCGGGCGCTGATCGTCGAGGGAGCTCATGCGACCACCTGCAGGTTGACGGGGGCGTCGGACTGGATGCGCCGGTCGCGGCCGATCCAGAGCGAGACGGTGAGCAGGTCCGCTTCGCCGGGAGCGGGTGCGACGTCGCGGCTGCCGAGGGCGTCGAGACCCGCGTCGCGGAGAAACCCCTCGATCTCGGGGTGGGAGAAGCCGAGACGGCGATGGGCGTGCTCGGCGCGCAGGCGCTCGTCGCCATGAGGGGCGAAATCCACCACGACGAGCCTGCCCCCCGGCCGCAGCACCCGGGCCGCCTCGCGCAAGGCCCGGGACGGGTCGTCGAGGTAATGCAGCACCTGGTGCAGCACGACGAGGTCGTAGCCATCGCGCTCGACCGGCAGCGCATAGAGATCGCCCTGCCGCATTTGCACGTTGCGCAGGCCGAGGCCCTCGATGCGCGCGCGGGCGACCTTCAGCATGGCATGGCTGCCGTCGATGCCGACCGCGCGATCGCTGAGCGGGGCCAGAAGCTCGATCATGCGGCCCGCCCCGGTGCCGAGATCGAGCGTCGCCCGGAACGGGCCGGGCCCGACCTCCTCGAGGAGGGCGGCCTCGACCCTCTCTTCGGCGACGTGAAGGGCGCGAACCCGGTCCCAATGCGGGGCCTGGGTGGCGAAGTAAAGCTCCGCCGAGGCGACGCGCGCCGCCTGCACCTCGCCGAGGCGCGCCCGATCCGCCGCGAGGCCGGCGTCGCGCGGATCGAGTCGCGCAAGGATGTCCCGGGCCAGGAGGGCGGCGGCGCCCCGTTCGGCGACGGAGAAGAACGCCCAGGCGCCCTCGCGATGGCGCTCGACGAGCCCCGAATCGACCAGAAGCTTCAGGTGGCGCGACACGCGGGGTTGCGACTGGCCGAGGATGGTGACGAGTTCGCTGACCGTCAGTTCCGCTTCGGCCACCAGCGCCAGCACGCGCAGGCGGGTCGCCTCGCCGGCGGCTTCAAGCGCCGTGAGCGCAGGTTCGAGGGAGAGCAGGTGCTTGGTCATCAGACCTCTCGCATCTAACATAAAGATATGTTTATGTCAGTATGATACGATTAACAACGTAATTCTGCCCCTGTCACGACGAGGCTTCCACCACCTCCTTGAGGCGCGACAGGTAAAATCCCCAGCCCGTCGTGCAGATCGCGTAGTTCTCGTCGGCCTGCGGAAAGTTCCGATGGGCGAACAGCAGCGTCGCTCCCTCGGCGTCCGGCCGTATGGAGAATGTGACGAGGGTATCGGTCCATTCGGGGCGGAACGATCCGATTGTCCGCCAGGCAACCAGCGATGGCGGGTCGAGCGCCTCGATGCGCACGCGCGTGATCCTCTCTCCGCCATAGAAGCGGAACTCGCCGGTGCCGCCGACGTGGAGATCGAGGTCGGCGTCCGAGGTCCACCAATCCCGCACCCCCTCCGGGGTCGCCAGTGCACTGTAGAGGCGCCGCGGATCGGCCCCGATGCGCAGGAGGTGCATGATGTCGGCCATCAAGCCGCCTCCGCGATCGCCGACACCCGCTCCCAGGTCGTTGCCCGCAGCGACGGGCGCGCCCGCATGTGCTCGAGCCATGCCACGAGGTTCGGTGTCGAGGCCGTCAGTTCCGCCCATTCCGGCGCGAGGGCAAAGATGTCGAGCTGAGGGGCGACCAGCATGTCGGCGAGGCTGAGCGCTTCGCCGGCGAAGAACGGCTGGTCGCCAAGAAGGCGGGACAGCTCCGTGAACACGACGCGTGCCTGCGGCAGCGCCCGC
>CAXSEU010000044.1:11369-13311 GCA_964236485.1 uncultured Lichenihabitans sp.
GACGGCGGCTTCATCAGGCGCGAGTCCCAGGACGCGAGGTCCGATCACGCAGTGAAAGACGATGACGTTCGCGCGCCCTGGACAGAGATAGCAGTCGTTCACGTTCATCACCTGATCCATCCGGGCCGCCGCGCGCGAAGCGGTGGGCGTCAGCCTCGGCGCCGGCAGCATTCGATCGAGATAGCGCAGGATCGCCTGCGTCTCGTAAAAAACGAAACCGTCGTGTTCGAATGCCGGAATCTTGCCGAAAGGCTGGCGTCCGAGGTGGGCGGGCCGCTTCTGGTCGTTTGGCACCAGCGGAGCGAGGCGCCAGGGCGCGCCTTTCTCCTCCAGGGTCGCCAGGACGGCGCGGGCACAGGGACTGCCTGGAATCGCATGAACGAGGAAGTCGGGCACTGTCCACCTCTCAGGCCGGGTCTGCGTCGACGTAGGCCGCGAACTCTTCGAGCCTCGGAGGCCAGCCGCCTCCGACCGCGTTGGCCATCTTTTCGGCGTCGGCGCCGTAGCGTTCGAGGTTTCGGTGCTCGAGGTGCACCCGCGTGCCGCCGCTGGCCAACGGCGTGAACGTGATTTCCACCTCGGTCAGAAGATCCGGATCGTAGGTGAAGCGGCTATTGAGCTGCCAGCCGAGAAGGAGGCGCGTCGGGGGCTCCCAGGAGAGGACGCGGCCCCACTGGGTCTCGGCTCCGTCGGCGTCGCGCTCGAACCAACGCCCGCCGGCGAAGGGCTCGACCACGATGTCCTCGTGCCGGTTCCGGCCGATGGTCTTGCCCGCGGGCCACCAACGGCCCATCCGGCTCGTGAAGAGTTCGAACGATCGCGCCGGCAAGCTCTTGACGTCCACGGTCTTGATGACAGGGGCGATGGTCACGTGGGATCCTCCTCGACGGTGTCGGCGTAGGTTTGGAAGGCGTTCAGGGCCGTGGCCCAGTGCTGGTCGAGCCAGTCGCGCATGACGCCGATGCCGCGGGGGTCGACGCGATAGACCCGGCGCGTGCCCTGCGCCTCGTCCCGCACCAGGCCGGCCTGCTTGAGGACCCGAAGGTGCTGGGACACGGCCGGGCGCGTGACCGTCATGCCGGCCGCGAGTGCACCCACGGATGATGGCGCGCGTGCGAGCCGCTCGAAGAGAATGCGCCGCGTCGGGTCCGCCAAAGCGGCGAGCGAGCCGGCGAGGTTCGATATGTAAGTCATGACTAACCGTAAGTCATGACGCACAGATCTGTCAAGCGGCATGCGACCCTGGCGTGAACGGCGGACCCTCGACGCGATGCGCGCTATCGCGGACTGGACGGCAGGCGAGGCCGGCCCACCGCGACGGCGGAGAAGCGCCATTCGAAGATCATCTCACGGTCCGCCACCAGGGCAGAGACCGTCTCGTGGCTGACTCGGATCTCGGCATCGGGCGCGCCATTGGCCGCGGCCTTGTCCCGCGCCAAGTTTTCGGCGTTGCGTGCCGCATGGTCGAGCGCCTCCGCTTCGACGAGGAAATCGCGCGGCGCGCCGGCGCCCTGCACCCGGTAGGTTCCGTCCTCGGGCCGCGAGACCGTGACGGCGGCCTCGACCCGCACCCGGCCCACGACGGCGCCGATGGCATTGGCGACATCGGCGTGCTCCGGCACCGTGACCGCCGTCGACAGGAGGCGGCCGACCTCGGGATAATAGGTCTTGGCGGAGGCCCCGAGGCCCACGATCGGCACCGTGAGGCGGGCGGAAACCTCGGCGAGGCCGGTCTGGCGTGCAAGGGCGGCCTGCATCAGGGGGTGGCGGCTCGGCCGGTCGAGGTCGAATCCGTCTTCCTCGATTGCGACGTCGAGCAGGCGCTCGGCGCTGCTCTTGAGCAGAAGGTCGATCACGGTCCGGCTCATCGGCTCGGCGCCGTCCTCGAGCGGCCGGCCGCGGGCGCCGCGCTGCCGCGCCAGAAGCGCCGCCGCCTTACAAA
>CAXSEU010000045.1:0-11850 GCA_964236485.1 uncultured Lichenihabitans sp.
CATGCCGCAGGCCGGTGACAGGCAGTGGGTGCTCGTCGACGCCGGCGTCCCCGGCACCAAGGCCTTGATCAAGGGCGCCGCGGCAGCGCGCTTCGGCGCGGGTGCCCGCCCCTCGGCGATCGTCCTCACGCATGGCCATTTCGATCACGTCGGCGCGCTCCAGGACCTCGCGGCGGAATGGGACGTGCCCGTCTACGCCCATGAACTCGAGCACCCTTATCTGAACGGGAGCGCCGCCTATCCGCCTGGGGACCCGGCCGTTGGGGGCGGGCTCATGGCCGGCCTCGCGTCGTTGTACCCGACGGCCCCCGTCGACGTCACGGCCGCGTTGCGGCCCCTGCCATCCGATGGCAGCGTGCCCGGGATGACGGGGTGGCGGTGGCTGCACACGCCCGGTCATTCGCCCGGGCACGTGTCGCTTTGGCGCGAGGCCGACCGGACGTTGATCGCGGGCGACGCCTTCGTCACCACCAAGCCCGAATCCGCTTACGCGACGGCGGTGCAAAGCCCCGAGATGCATGGGCCGCCGCGCTATTTCACGATCGACTGGGACAAGTCGCGGGCATCCGTCGAACGCCTCGCGGCGTTGAAGCCCGACCTCGCCATCACGGGCCACGGGCGGGCCATGCAGGGTCCGGCGATGACAGCGGCGCTTCACGATCTCGCCCGCACCTTCGCCACGACCGCCGTCCCGGCGCAGGGACGCTACGTCGGGACGCCGGCACGGGTCGAAGACGGCTCCGCCTACGTCAAACGGTGAACCGTGCCGCTCCCGGCCTTCAGCCGACGCCGATCGCATAAAGATCGTGCAGATGGACGATGCCGACCGGCACCTGGGCGGCATCGACCACGGGGAGCACCGATCGCCGCTGCCGGTTGAGCACCGCCAGCGCCTCGACCGCGAGTTCGTCGGGCCCGATCGTCAGCGGCGTCCTGGTCATCACCTCGCCGACCGCGGTGGCCATCAGACCGGGACCCATGTGGCGCCGTAGATCCCCGTCGGTGACAAGGCCGAGAAGCCGCCCGCGCGGATCGACGACGCAGACGCAGCCGAACCGCTTTCCCGACATTTCCACGATGGCCTCCGCCATGCTCGCCCCTTCGGCAATGCGCGGAATGTGATCGTCCGCATGCATGACGTCCCTCACGAAGGTGAGTTGCGCCCCGAGTTTGCCGCCCGGATGGAACGTCTTGAAATCGACGGCCGAGAAGCCGCGGGCCTGGAGCAGGGCCACGGCAAGCGCATCCCCGATGACGAGTTGCATGGTGGTCGAGGTGGTGGGTGCGAGGCCGTTCGGGCAGGCTTCCTCGGCCTTCGGCAGGCAAAGGCAGAGGTCCGCCTGGCGGCCGAGGGCGCTGTCGCGACTGCTGGTGATGGCGACGACCGGAATGGCGAAGCGGCGCGCATAGGTGACGATATGGGCAAGTTCCGGCGTCTCGCCCGACCACGAGAAGGCCAGCACCGCATCCGCGGCCTGGATCATGCCGAGGTCGCCATGGCTGGCTTCCGCCGCGTGGACGAAGGACGCGGGCGTCCCGGTCGAGGCCAGGGTGGCGGCAAGCTTGCGGCCGATATGGCCCGATTTTCCCATGCCGGTGACGATGACCCGGCCTTGTATTCTACGCAGCAGGGCAACGGCCTCGACGAAGGTCGCGCCGACGTCCGAGTGCGGATCCTGCAGCGCCGTCTCCAGCGTGAGGATGCCGGCGCGCTCCAGCGACAGTGTCCTCAGCGCAGACGACAGCGCACCCCCCTCGTGGTTCGGGAACCGGCCGGGTGGCTGAGGAGACATGGCGCTCATGCGAGCGGCTTAGCATTGCGAGCCGTCGTTTGCATCCGCAACCGGGCGGCAACGGCGAGCGCGATGACCGCTTATTCAAGTTGGCGCATGTCAGCTTCAGCATGACATGCGCTAACGGCTCGTTAACCATGCCGGTTTAACACTTGTGAAGGATGCGGGGCGGATGCGAGGGGTCGGGAAGCGAGAATGTCGTCGACCAGCCTGCGCACGACATCGTTGTTCGCGGCCTTCGCCGTCCTGATGTCGGCGTCGGCGCCGTGGGGCCCCGCCCTCGCGCAATCGACGAGCGGCGGGCTGTCCACCATCGTGCCGACCCTGCGGGGATCGGTCGGCGACCCGGGTTCGACCGACCCCGGCACTGTCTTGAGCGGAGCGACTCGGATCGGCGCCGGGAGCAGCTTTTCGTCCGTGCCCGACAGCACCGACCCCTTGGCGCCTGGCGCGGCTCCGAGCCCGTCGCGCAACAGGTTCGCTCCACCCAAGACCCAGGCGAAGACCAGCGATCGCGTGAAGACGCCCCGCAAGGGTCCCCCGCCGCTGCCCCCGCTGCTGCCCTATCCGACAGCGCTGCGGCTGCGCGGCGGCATCCCCAGTGCCACCATCGCGGCAGAGGGCGCGGCGCCCCCGAGTGCACCCGCGGCGACGGTCCCCGCCCCGACCGTGGCGGCGCTGCCCGTGGCGACCCGGCTGAGGACGAAGGTTCTCGATGATGGCTACGCGCCGCTCGGCATCCGGGCCGGATCCCTGCTGGTGACGCCTTACGTGGCGCAGGACTTCGGCTACGACAGCAATCCCGACCAGACGCAGACCAGGGTCGCCCCCTCGGCGTTCAGCCGCACCGAGGGCGGCCTCGGCCTGATCTCGCAATGGTCCTCGCACGAACTCCGAGCCGACCTCAGGGGCGGCTACAACGACTATTTCAGCGACCCGCAGGCCAACCGCCCCGACGCCACGGGGACGATCGATCTCCGGCTCGACGTCGATCGCGACACGACCCTCGACGCCGAGCAGCGCTTCGCCCTCGATACCCAGCGGCCCGGCTCGCCGGAAGTCAACGTCAACACGCGCGACCGGCCGCTCGTCACGACGTTTGGAGACACCCTCGGCGCCACCGAAAGCTTCGGGCGTGCCTCGATCGGCCTGCACGGGTCGTTCGATCGGGTGGTCTACGAGAACGCGGTGCTGTCCAACGGCGACATCCAGAGGCTATCGGACGAGAACTACAGCGACTACGGCCTGCGCCTGCGCGGCGCCTACGAGCTTACGCCCGTGGTCAGGCCCTTCGTCGACATCCTGGTCGATGATCGCCTTCGCGACGCGAGGGTGGACCTCGCAGGCTTTCGGCGCGATTCCGTCGGCGTCGTCGGCCAAGCCGGCTCGAGCTTCGAATTCAATCGGCTCTTCTCGGGCG
The DNA here is from genome assembly GCA_964236485.1 of uncultured Lichenihabitans sp. GTDB lineage: Bacteria > Pseudomonadota > Alphaproteobacteria > Rhizobiales > Beijerinckiaceae > Lichenihabitans. The sequence goes on from CAXSEU010000045.1 coordinate 3,214, forward strand.
AATTCTCGGCCGGTTACGGCAACCGCACCTACGAGGACCGCCGGCTCAAGGATCTCGACGGCCCGGTGGTGAACGGCTCGATCAGCTACGCCGTGACGCCGCTGACGGTGGTCAGCCTGCAGGCCGCGACGACTTTCGACGAAACCACGGTCGCGGGATCCTCCGGTTCGGAATCGCGGTCCGCCACGCTCAACGTCAGCCATGCGCTCTTGCGCAACCTGACGGTCAGCGCCAGCCTCTCCTATCTCAACACCCGCTACGCCGGCATCCCGATCACCGAGAACACGCTGTCGGACACACTGAGGGCCGAGTATCACCTGACCCGCTCGCTGGTGGCGACGGCCGCCTACAATCATCAGCAGCTCCGCTCCACGGCGATCGGCTCGAGCTTCGACCAAGACGTCATTCTGTTCGGGCTGCGGGCTCAACGCTGACGCTCGGCATCACCCGGCTGGAACACGCGGGCTCGGGCTGTGTCGGGTGTCGAATTCACGTCTCGTGGACGCACGGGCCGGCTCGGCATCCGGGCTTCGTCGGCACCGCCGACCTGCACTAAGGCGCGGCTTGCGCGGGAAAAATTCGCCCCTATATGCGGCGCGAACTTGCGCCGGGACGGCGCAGTCACAATCTTCCGAACACAGTCGGGGACCGGGCGACGAGGGGAGGGGTTCGACCCTCAACCGTTCCGCCCAAGGCCGGATCGCTACGGGGTCCGGCGGTCCTGCGCGAACAGGGATTTTACATCATGGCAAAAGTCATCGGTATCGATCTTGGAACGACCAACAGCTGCGTCGCCGTCATGGAAGGCTCGACGCCCAAGGTCATCGAGAATGCGGAAGGCGCCCGCACAACGCCGTCCATCGTCGCTTTCACGGAGGACGGCGAGCGCCTCGTGGGACAGCCCGCCAAGCGGCAGGGCGTCACCAACCCGGAGCGAACCTTCTTCGCCATCAAACGCTTGATCGGCCGCACCTTCGACGATCCCATGACCAAGAAAGACATGGGTCTCGTCCCCTACAAGATCGTCCGCGCGCCGAACGGCGACGCCTGGACGCAGGCAGGCGACAAGCAGCACTCGCCTTCGCAGATTTCGGCATTCATCCTGCAGAAGATGAAGGAGACGGCAGAAGCCTATCTCGGCTCCAACGTCACGCAGGCGGTCATCACTGTTCCGGCCTATTTCAACGACGCCCAGCGCCAAGCCACCAAGGATGCCGGCAAGATCGCGGGCCTCGAAGTGCTGCGCATCATCAACGAGCCGACCGCCGCGGCGCTGGCCTACGGGCTGGAGAAGAACGACGGCAAGACGATCGCGGTCTATGACCTTGGCGGCGGCACCTTCGACGTCTCGATCCTCGAGATCGGCGATGGCGTCTTCGAGGTGAAATCGACCAACGGCGACACCTTCCTCGGCGGCGAGGACTTCGACATGCGTCTTGTCGAATATCTCGTGGACGAGTTCCGCAAGGAGAACACGGTCGACCTGCGCAAGGACAAGTTGGCCCTCCAGCGCCTGAAGGAGGCGGCCGAGAAGGCCAAGATCGAGCTCTCCTCGGCCAACCAGACCGAGATCAACCTGCCTTACATCACGGCGGATGCGACGGGGCCGAAACATCTGACGCTGAAGCTCACCCGGGCCAAGCTCGAGGCGCTGGTCGACGACTTGATCCAACGCACGGTCGAGCCCTGCCGCAAGGCGCTGAAGGACGCGGGACTCTCGGCCGGCGAGATCGACGAGGTGGTTCTGGTCGGCGGCATGACCCGCATGCCGAAGGTCCAGGAGGTGGTCAAGCAGTTCTTCGGCAAGGAACCTCACAAGGGGGTCAACCCCGACGAGGTCGTGGCGATCGGTGCCGCCGTTCAGGCGGGTGTGCTGCAGGGCGACGTCAAGGACGTGTTGTTGCTCGACGTGACCCCGCTGTCGCTGGGCATCGAGACGCTGGGCGGCGTCTTCACCCGGTTGATCGAGCGCAACACCACCATCCCGACGAAGAAGAGCCAGGTCTTCTCGACCGCCGAGGACAACCAGACCGCCGTGACCATCCGGGTCTTCCAGGGCGAGCGGGAGATGGCCGCGGACAACAAGATCCTCGGCCAGTTCGATCTCGTCGGCATCCCGCCCTCGCCCCGTGGCGTGCCGCAGGTGGAGGTGACCTTCGACATCGACGCCAATGGCATCGTCAATGTCACGGCCAAGGACAAGGCGACCAACAAGGAGCAGCAGATCCGCATCCAGGCCTCGGGCGGGCTCAGCGAAAGCGACATCGACAAGATGGTCAAGGACGCCGAGCTTCATGCCGCTGAGGACAAGCGTCGGAGGGGACTGATCGATGCGAGGAACCAGGGCGAGGCGCTGATCCATTCGACCGAGAAGTCCATCCAGGACTACGGCGACAAGGTTTCGGCGGCCGACCGCAGCACGGTCGAGGGTGCCATCGCGGCACTGCGGCCGGCGCTGGAAGGGGAGGATGTGGAGAGGATCAAGTCGCTGACGAATGAGCTGATGCAGGCTTCGATGAAGCTCGGCGAGGCCATGTACAAGGCGAGCGCCGGGGGCGACGCGGCTGCGGCGTCAGGTTCCGAGCCCGGCGGCTCCGAGGATGTCATCGATGCCGACTTCAAGGAAGTCGGCGAGGACGACAAGAAGCGTCGGGCCTGACCATCGGCGATCCGCCCGGATCGTCGATGACGGGCCAGGCCGGCGGTTCGTGTCCCTGACGTGATCGAGACCGGGCGACGACGTGGGCGATCCACGCCGTCGCCCGGCCCCGTTTCCTCACCGGACGGAAGGGCGGGATTGCTGCAGCGGGGGTTGCCTTCGTTCTGACCTGTGACCGCCGCGGTGCCGCCTCCGGGGCTTTCGAACCCTTGCAGATTTGGAACAGCCTTCGATGGCAAAGCGTGACTTCTACGATACCCTGGGCGTCGCGAAGACGGCAACCGACGCCGACCTCAAGGCGGCGTTCCGCAAGGCGGCCCTGCAATGTCATCCCGACCGGCATCCGGGCGACAAGGACGCCGAGACCAAGTTCAAGGAGCTGAACGAGGCATACCAGTGCCTTTCCGACGCGCAGAAGCGTGCCGCCTATGACCGCTTCGGCCATGCGGCGTTCGAGAACGGCGCGGGCGGCATGGGCGAGGGTTTCTCGTCCTCCATGGCCGACATCTTCGATGACCTCTTCGGCGACATGATGGGCCGCTCCCGCACGCGTTCGAGCGGGCGCGAGCGCGGTTCCGACCTGCGCTACAACATGGAAATCACGCTCGAAGAAGCCTTCAAGGGCAAGACCGCGACGATCAAGATGCCCATCTCGGTGGCCTGCGACAATTGCAGCGGCACGGGCGCCAAGCCGGGCTCCAAGCCGAGGGCCTGCGCCACCTGCGCCGGCCATGGCCGGGTCCGGGCGCAGCAGGGGTTCTTCGCCATCGAGCGGACCTGCCCGAGCTGCGGCGGTCGCGGCGAGGTGATCGACAATCCCTGCGGAGCCTGCGCGGGTTCCGGCCGCGTGACGCGCGAGCGCGCGCTCTCGGTCAACGTGCCGGCGGGCGTCGAGGACGGAACGCGGATTCGGCTCGCCGGCGAGGGCGAGGCGGGTCTCAGGGGCGGCCCCGCCGGGGACCTCTACATCTTCCTCTCCGTGAAGCCGCACCAGTTCTTCCAGCGCGATGGCGCCGACCTTTATTGCCGCGTGCCGATCTCGATGGTCCAGGCGGCGCTCGGCGGCGACATCAGCGTTCCGACGCTCGACGGCAGTGAGGCCAAGGTCAAGGTCGCGGAGGGCACCCAATCGGGCAAGCAGATCCGCATCAAGAACAAGGGGATGCCCGTGCTGCGCTCGCGCGACCTCGGGGATCTCTACATCCAGGCGGTGGTGGAGACGCCGCAAAACCTCACCAAGCGGCAGCGCGAGCTTCTGTCGGAATTCGATTCGATGTCGTCGACGAAGACCAATCCCGAGGCGGAGGGTTTCTTCACCAAGATGCGGGACTTCTTCGACAATTTCAGCAGCTGATTTTTGGGAAATTCGCCTGCCGTATTGAACCTGCGGCGAGTTGCGGCTTTGTATGGGAAGCTTAGGCGGCGATGAGGCGAGCGCCGACAGCGGATGAGCCACTCGGGTGGTGGACCGCGGGACCAGGGTGGAAACGGATATTGCGGGCGAAACCTTCACATGACTGGCGACACGAGCGGTTCGTCCCATCCAAGACACCGTTGGATCAGCGGCTGGCCGACGAGGCGCGGTTCTTCAAGACCTGGATGGAAAATCCCCTCGGCACCGGCGCCGTGTCCCCTTCGGGCCGGTTCCTCGCGAGGACCATGGCTTGCTACGTCGACCCTGCGGCGCGAGGCCCGGTCGTCGAACTCGGTCCCGGCACGGGGCCGGTCACCGAAGCCCTGCTCCAACGCGGCGTCGCGCGCGAGCGCCTCGTGCTCGTCGAATACGATGCCCATTTCTGTCAACTGCTGGCCCGGCGTTACCCCGGGGTTCGTATCGTCAGGGGTGACGCCTATTCCCTCGCGGAAACCCTGAAGGGCATTCTCGACGCGCCGGCGTCGGCCGTCGTCTCGAGCCTCCCCTTGCGCACCAGGCCCGAGCGCGATCGGCTCAGGCTACTCGACAACGCCTTCAGCCTCCTGTCTCCCGGCGGCGCTTTCGTGCAGTTCACTTATGGCATCGCCTCGCCTATGCCGCATCGCATGGGGAGCGGACCTGAATTCGAGAGCGAGGTCTCCCATCCGGTCTGGCTCAACCTGCCGCCAGCCCGCGTCTGGATTTATCGTCCGGCGGAGCGGTCCACGGTGCAATCCGGTCCCGAGGGCGATTTCCTCATCACCCTCAAGAGCGGCACCGAACTCCTGGGCGAGGAGTTGCGCGAGCAGGGGGATCGCCTCAAGCTCGGGCTCAAGGTTCGAGCTGAGAAAGCACGTGCCGAATGGCGGGCGCGGACCGAGAAGGTGAGGAGCAGCCTTCACCGGGATTGCCGCGACGAGGACTGGCCCGAGGCTTGGGCGAAAGCCGAGCCGATGCGGCGCGCGAGGCGTGTGGGACGCTGAGGCGTGCCGGGCCGGCACCCGTTCCTCTGCCATGGTTTTGGTGCTATGGCGGCTCCAGCCAAGATCACGCCGCCCCGACCTGCCGGCGCGGCCTTCACGAGACCCAGCGTCATGGCCGGCCATAGCCAGTTCAAGAACATCATGCACAAGAAGGGCAAGCAGGACGCGGTGCGCTCCAAGCTCTTCTCGAAGCTCGCCCGGGAAATCACCGTCGCGGCCAAACTCGGCCTGCCGGACCCCGCCATGAACGCCCGGCTGCGCGCCGCCGTCATGGCGGCCCGGCAGGAGAACATGCCCAAGGACAACATCGAGCGCGCCATCAAGAAGGCCTCCGGCGCCGACGCCGAAAACTACGACGAGGTTCGCTACGAGGGCTATGCGCCGGGCGGCGTCGCCATCATCATCGAGGCCCTGACCGACAACCGGAACCGCACGGCGGGCGAAATTCGCTCCTATTTCACGAAGTCGGGCGGCGCCATGGCGGAGACCGGCGCCGTCTCGTTCATGTTCGACCACGTGGGACGGATCGAATTCGACGCCAAGGTCGCTTCCGAGGACGCCATGATGGAAGCCGCGGTCGAGACCGGGGCGGAGGATGTTGTATCGAGCCCGGAGGGGCATGAGGTGCTGACCTCGCTCGCAGACCTGCGCGAGGTGTCCAAAGCTCTCGAGGCCAGGTTCGGCGAACCCCGCCGGGCCGATCTCGTCTGGCGGCCGCAGAATACGGTCGCGGTGGACGACGAGGCGGGCGAGAAGATCCTGAAGCTCGTCGGCTCGCTCGAGGACAGCGACGACGTGCAGCACGTCTACGCCAATTTCGAGGTGTCTGACGCGCTTATGGCCAGACTAAACCTCTAGTTGTGTTTATTAGAAAACACCTAAAGGCCTTTGTTTAGCTCGGGAGGGGCTACGCTGATGGCTTACGCAGCAACAGTTTTGTCTTTAATGATAGCTTCTCCGTCTGATGTTGTGGTCGAGCGTAACATCGCAAGAGAAATCGTCGCTAAGTGGAACATCGTCCACTCGGCAAAAGAGGCCGTTGTCCTGCTTCCGACCGGATGGGATACACATTCGTCTCCAAATTTAAGTGGAAGACCGCAATCGCTCATCAACGAGCGCATTTTGAAGAATGCTGATCTGTTGGTTGGCATTTTCTGGACAAGATTGGGATCACCGACGGGCGGTTTTCAAAGCGGATCGGTAGAAGAAGTCGAACGGCATTTGGATGCTGGAAAGCCAGCCATGCTATATTTCTCCGAAAAATTACAGCAACCGTCCTTGATCGATGCGGAACAATACGAAGCGCTTCAGAAATTTAAGAAGAGCTGCTTGCCTCGAGGTATAGTTGAGTCGTTCGAAACAGAGGACGATTTTAGAGAAAAATTCCGCGATCAGCTGCAGCTTATCATGAACGAACATTCCTATTTGAAGAAAATTCTAGATAACGGCAGATCAAACGTAACTGCGAACTCGATTCCTGCAACGCAGGACATCGCGCGAAGTGGGCGCGCGCTTAGCTTGGAGGCGAAACAGCTTCTCGTAGAGGGAGCTAAGGACCGCAACGGAATGATTGTTTACCGAAAATCCCTTTCAAAAGAGGGAGTTTACGCGAACGATAAGAACTTGTCTGGCGACGCTTCTAAACCACGAGAGTTGGCAAGGTGGGTTGAAGCGGTTCAAAACTTAGTAAGTACAAACCTGATTTCTGAAGTGAATCAATCTATGTACAAGGTTACTGCACAAGGATTCAAAATCGCCGATATTATCATCGGAGATGGTATCCAAACCAATGTGTTGATCTGATTCGGTGTGCTTCTACGAATGAAGACAAAGGCGGTCAGGATCCTCGGCATCGATCCCGGATTGCGCCACACCGGCTGGGGCGTCATCGTGGCCGAAGGGTCGCGGCTCTCCTTCGTGTCCTCCGGCGTCATCCATACCGCGACCGGGCTGGCCCTGAGCGAGCGGCTGCGGCTGCTTCATGTGGGCCTCTCCCAGGTGATCGAGGCCGAATGGCCCGATGAGGCGGCCGTCGAGGAAACCTTCGTCAACCGCGACCCGCAGTCGGCGCTCAAACTCGGCCAGGCGCGCGACATCGCGCTCGTGGTGCCGGCCCTGGCGGGACTTCCGGTGGCGGAATATTCCGCCAACCTCGTCAAGAAGTCGATCACCGGGACCGGGCATGCCGAAAAGCAGCAGGTCGCCGCCATGCTGAAGATCCTGCTGCCGCGCAGCGTCGCCGGGAGCGCCGACGCGGCCGACGCCCTGGCGGTGGCGATCACCCATGCCCACCATCGCCGTCCGCCGAGCCTCGCGGCCGCGCTCGCCAAGGCCGAGGCCAAGGGATGATCGGCAAGCTGACCGGCGTCGTCGACAGCCAGGACGAGGACAGCCTCGTCCTCCACGTCGGCGGGGTGGGCTACCTCGTCCATTGCTCGTCGCGCACGCTCGGGGGCCTGCGCAACGGCGAGCCCGCGTCGCTCGCGATCGAGACGCATGTGCGCGAGGACATGATCCGGCTCTACGGCTTCGCCTCGGCGGTGGAGCGGGACTGGTTCCGCCTGCTGCAGGGCGTGCAGGGGGTCGGCGCCAAGGTGGCGCTCGCCATCCTGGGCACGCTGGCGACGGTCGACCTCGCGCGCGCCGTCGCGGGCGGCGACCGCACCGCGGTGGCCCGCGCGCCGGGCGTCGGCCCCAAGCTTGCCGCCCGCATCGTGGCGGAACTCAAGGACAAGGGGCCGGAGGGGGTCGCGGCGGACCTCGGCCTGCCGGGCCACGACCCGGCGGCGCCGCTGCCGCGCAACGTCGAGGATGCGGTCTCGGCCCTGGTCAACCTCGGCTACGCGCGCCCGCAGGCCACGGCCGCGATCGCCGCCGCCATCGAGGCGCTCGGCGCCGAGGCCGAGACGGCGCCGCTCATTCGCGCCGGCCTCAAGCAACTGTCGATGTAGGTTCCTGGCCCAGCGCCCGCAGCACCGCGTCCGCCGCCGCGACGCCGCTTTCGTAGGCGCCGTGGGCGGTGGTGAACCGCTCGGGCGACGTCGCCTCGCCGGCGAAGAAGAGGCGGTTTTCCACGGGAGCCGCCAGGATGGCGCGGCTATCGGCCTTGCCGGGCCGGGCATATGAATAGGAGCCGAGGATGTGGGGCTCGCGCGCCCAGGCCGTGGCGACCAGCGGCGTGAGGCGCGGGGCGACTTTCGAGCCGAAGAGACCGGCGAGTTCCTCCCTGGCGAAGGCCGAGAAGGCGTCGATCCCACCGTCTTCGAGGTCGCGGGCGAGGCGTCCACCGTAGAAGCACTCGACGATGGGACGTCCGAACGGTCGGATATGGTAGGCGCCCGTGGCGGCGCGGTGGGGCGAGCCCAGCCGATAGGCCTCGGCGGGCAGATCCTGCGCGCCATCGAGGCCGAGGAACAGCTTGTCCGCGAGCCCGAGGGGCAGGTCGGCGGCCGCCTCGCGCTTCCCAAGCAACGCCGGCGTGAAGGTGATGGCGCCGCCGGCGAGGACGTCGGTGGAAACCGTCACGATCGTGGCCCGCGCCTCGATGCGCCCCCGGCGGGTCTCGATGCCCAACGTGGCCT
>CAXSEU010000045.1:11878-13266 GCA_964236485.1 uncultured Lichenihabitans sp.
CGGTGATGATCGGTGGCGGAGATGTGCTCGAGTTCAGCCCCGTTGACATAGGTGCTGACCGCGTCGAGCATTCCACGCCAGCGATGATCCGCGGGGATGAGATCCCCCAGCGCGCCGTCGCGGCCCGTCGCCACCAGAGCGGCAACCCGCCGCTCGAACTCGGCTTCGACCCGCTCGATGTCGTCGTTCTCGGCGGACGTTGCGCCGGCGTCGAATTCGTCGTGGTTCCATGGTGCCGGGGTGCGGTCCACCGTGAAGCCCAGCGTCGGCGCGACCGAGGTCCAGGCATTCGTCAGCGCGCTGTGCAGCGAGGCGCAGCCGAGATCGAGCGGCATGTCGCCGGGCTGCGCCATGAACGTGCGGGCGCGCCCGCCGATGCGGGAGGCGGCTTCGATCACCAGGATCGACAAATCCGTGTGGGTCATCAACCGCCGAGCCCCCGCGAGCCCGGCGGCTCCGGCGCCGATGATGGCTACGTCGATCGTGCCTCCGCTCCAGCGCGCCGTGATGGGCATCCGATCCCCGCCTAGAGCCTGTCAGACTTACGCAGAAGCGGAGCTTCGGCGTAAGTCTGTGAACAGTCTCGGTTCTTTGATCTGGCGCATGTCTGCAACAGCGTGACATGCGCTAGAGGCCGGGATAAGCCCGGCGCCGTGCCGCCGGTTCCAACCGGCGCGGGAGATGATTCACGAGGGCGACCTCAGGCTCGATCTTTTTGAGCCTGCGCATGTCAGCAACAGCATGACATGCGCTACTGTCCGAGTCGTCCGGGCGCGGTCCGGGCCCGAAGGTTCCGAGGTGCCGCCCCGCATGGCAATATATCGTCTGCTGCTGTTCCGGTGGGCGCCGCTGATCTATCTCGTCACGGCCCTGCCGGCGGTGATCTTCGCCGCCTATCTCACGCCGCTTTTCCAAATCCCCGGGGAGGACGTGACCGTCCTGCGCGCCGTGCGGGTCGTATCCGGGGACGTTGGCGGCGGGCAGCCCGGCGGCGCGGGAGGAGTCGTCCCGGCCAACCTGGTTCGCGTTGTCGAGGCCTTTCGCGCCCTGCGGGGCCCGCCGGGGCAAAAGCTCGATCCCGCCGTGGCCGAGAGCGCGAGGACGCTACCTTGGGGAACCGACAAGGTCGCTCCCGCCGCTTTCCCGGATTCGGTTGCGGCGCCGCCCTTCTTCGCGCTGCCGGCCCTCGCGGCGATGAAGCTGGGCCAGTCCATCGGCGTAGGTATCTTCGACAGCCTGCTCGCGGCGCGCCTCGTCAACGCGGTCGCGTCGGTCGCCATCGGTGCCCTGGCCATCGGGATGGCCCGGCATGGCCGGGCCTTGCTGTTCTGCCTGCTGAGCCTGCCGATGACGCTCTACCTCGAGGCGGGTGTGGTGCCGGACGGGCT
>CAXSEU010000046.1:0-2497 GCA_964236485.1 uncultured Lichenihabitans sp.
ACGGGGCGCGCCGTGAGCCGGTCGATGGAACAGAGGACTGGCGAGCTCGAGGCGATTCTGCGGACCGGTTCGGGCGGGCTCGACGACACGCTGGCCGGCAAGGCCGAAGCCATCGGTTCGGCCTTCGAGGAGCGGACCCAGGAGCTCGCCGAGCATCTCGACGATCGCATCCGGCGGCTTGAAACCGAGGTTGTCGGACGTCTCGTCACGGCGACGGCCGATCTCGACCGCAGCAGCCTCGAAGCCGATGCCAGGATGGCCCGCCGTGCGGGCGAGATCGACCGGCTGATCAATGTGCAGGCGGAGGATCTGGAGGCGTCGCTCGATCGCAATAGCGGTCGCATCGGCGAGGTGATCGAGGGCAAGATCAGGGACCTTCACCGGCAGTTCGGGACGGCCGGTGAAGAGGTGGCCGCCGCCCTCGAAGATCGCACCACGTGGATGCGCCAGATGCTGGCGACGCGCGTGGGCGAGATCGAGGCTGCCTTCAACGGCGGCATCTGCGACATGGAGGCAACCCTTGACGCCAGGCTCGAGGCCATTCACGCCGCCGCGGCAGCCCATGTCGAGCACGTGCGCTACGCGCTGGACGAAGGCGCCGACGACCTGCGGGGCACGCTTGGGCGCCAGGTCTCCGAACTCGGCGGGCAGCTCGGCGATCTGCATGCCACCATGGGCGAGCGGGTCGGCGATGTCGGCTCGACCCTCGCCGGCCATATCGGCGCGCTCCGGTTGACGCTCGGCAAATCCGTGGCTGATCTCAACGAGCTGCTGACCTCCCATGCCGACGACATCGGCCATCGCGTCAGCGAGCTGCACGCCACCCTGGAAGGCCGCACCGGCGACCTCAGTACCAGCCTGACATCGCACGCCACGATCCTCGAAAGCATCTTCGGGACATCGGCGACGGAACTCGACCGCGGTCTCGGCGCCCACGCCCAGGCCATCCGCGCAACACTGGAAGAGCGCGCCAACGAGATCGACAACGTCCTGGCCGGCCATGCCCAGGCACTGCAGGACGTGCTGCAAGGCTCCGTCAAGGATCTCGATGCCTCGCTGGACCAGAGGTCCGGCGAAATGCGCGATACGCTCCAGGACCGCGCCCGTCATATGGAGGACGCCTTGGGCCACCACGTCGATGTGCTCCACCAGACGCTCGACGCCTCGGTGAAGCGGCTCGACACGACGCTCGACCTCAAGTCCGGCAACTTCGGCGAAGCCCTGACGGAACGCCTGCGCGACATCGAGACCGGGCTGGGAGCTCAGATCGACGCGCTGCACGGCGTGCTCGACGGCACCGCGGTGCGCCTCGAGGGCGCGCTCGGCGAGCGCGCGAACGAACTCGATCGCACCCTCGGCGAACGCGCGGGCGCCATCGAGCATTCCTTGGCGAGCCACTCGGACAGCATCGGTCGCTCCCTTGGAACGGCGCTGGTGCAGCTCGAAGGCACTTTGGCCGGCGGAGCCGGACAGATCGATCAGACACTCGGTCAGCGTCGGCACGACATCGAGACCGTTCTGACGCAACATCTCGACGGGCTGCGCCGAGCGCTCCAGTCGTCGGTCGATGCCCTTGAGTCCACCCTCAGCGGCCAGGCGTCCGATGCCCAGACGCGCGTCCGGGCGCGCCTGGATGAAATGCAGGCCATGCTCGGGCACCGCATCGGCGATGTCGCCGCGATGCTCGACGATCGGGGTGAGAGACTCAACGACACCTTGCAGGTCCGTGCGTCCGAGCTTCGCGATCTTTTCGATCGCGAGGGCCAGATGCTGGTCGAACTGATGTCGAGCCGAGGCCTTGAAGTCGTTCACGGGATCGCGGACGCCGGTACGGGGGCTTCGGACTCCATCGCCTCCAAGGGAGCGGCGCTGGTCGAGCGGATCGGGCAGCAGAATCACCAGCTCTCCGCGACCCTGCAAACGGCTGGCGAGTCCCTTCGGCAGGATCTCGAATCCGGCACGGCGCAGTCGGTCGCCTTCCTGGAGGGGACGAGCGAGCGCCTGCGCCGCAGCGTCGGTGGCCTCGTCGACCAGATGAACCATACCAACTCGACCATCGGCACGGTGATCGAGACCGCGGGCGATCACCTGTCGACCATAGAGGCATCGCTGCGCGACCGCTTGACCGACTTCGGGCGTGCGGTCGGCGAGGTCACAAAACGCATCGACGCCATGACCGACGGCTCGTCGGCAACCATCGACGACGCGCGGGTCATCGCGGCCACGATCGATCGTCACCATCGCGAGCTTGCGACCGCCGCCCGGGAGTTGAAATCGACGCATGACGATCTCGACGCGCAGATGGATCATCGCCGGATCATCCTCGAAAGCCTCCTCGCGACCATCAACGACAAGGCTGAAGGCTTCGACGGCGCGCTGAACTCCTTTGCGGTCATGGTCGAGGAATCGCTGGCCAACGCGGAGGCACGGGCACGCGATCTCGGCGGGTTCCTGGCGGACGCGACCCAGAACACGGCGGGGGCGATCAGCGATCTCT
>CAXSEU010000046.1:2507-3951 GCA_964236485.1 uncultured Lichenihabitans sp.
GGTGCGGCGCTCGATCGCGGTCGACTGGTTGCGCCACGCCGGGCAGGAGCAGGACAGGGCCACGGCGGTCCTGGAGGAGGTCTACACCCGGGCCGTCACGGACATGAACGCCTTGTTCGGCGAAGCGCTCGACCGGTTCCACGGCTCGACCGATGACGTGCGATCGATGGCGGCCGAAATCGCCCAGCAGTTCGAGGATGTGCGGCAGGACCTGCAACGTGCCACGATCGAACTGCCGCACGAAACCGCCGAACAGGCGGCGGAGGTTCGGCGGGTCGTGAGCGACCAGATCGAGGCGCTGACCGCGCTCACGGCGCTGATCGGCAGGGTTTCGGAAGGCGAGGACTCGTCCGACTCGGCCGCGCGGCCTCACCTGGAGGAGCATCACGGGCCGGAGCCCGCATCCTCGAGGCCGAGCCGCGTCGGGCGAACCGGTCGCACAGATCGGGGACCGGTGGAGAGCGAGCCCGCCCCGCTCATCGACGTCCAGGCCCGGGCCCCGGAGGAAGAGCACGCAATCCCGACCGACGAGGCTCCTGCGGCCGAGCCGCCGACCCACGACACGGGACGCGCGCTCGACATCCTCGACACCATGTCGGCCACGATCTCGCGGCTGGTCGACGAACCGATCCTCCTCGACATGTGGGACAGGTTCAGGACGGGCGACAAACACGCCTTCGACCTTTCGCTCTACACGCCGCAAGGCCTGCCGACGTTCGAGGAGATCGGCCGCCTCTACGCCGGCGACCCCGAGTTCAAGGCGACCATCAACCACTACATGCACGAGTTCGAGAAGCTGCTCGCAAATGCCGCCCGGAGCGACAGAAGCGGCGCGACCGGCCGCGGCTACCTGGCCTCGGATACCGGCAAGGTCTATACGATGCTGGCTCATGCCGCGGGTCGGCTCGGATGAGCAGCCCCGTCATGCGGGTCCGGAGCCATAGATCAGGTCGCCAAGGCTCTCCGGTCGCGTCGGCGGCCGGGTGGCCGCGCGGCAGAACCCGAGCCGCTCAGATGCCGTAAAGATGCAGGACCGAACCATGGCTCCTCAGCCAGCCTTCGGCCGCCCCGGTCTGCGGCGCCAGCCTCGTGGCCAAAGCCCAGAAATCGGCCGAATGGTTCATGTGGCACAGGTGGGCGCATTCATGCGCCGCCAGATAATCGAGGACCGAGGGTGGCGCCATGATCAGTCGCCACGAGAAGTTGAGGTTGCCCCTCGAGGAGCAGGATCCCCACCGGCTGGTCGTGTCTCGGATCGCCACGCGTGGGCACGTCCGGTCGAGGGCCCGGGCGTGACGCTCGACACAGGCCACGAGGTCGCGATGGGCCTCGCGGCGAAGGAACGCGACGACGTGCTCGCCGATGTCCTCAAGCCGGCCGGACACGCGGAGCACCGGACCTTCATCCCCGCCGGCCGTCGCGTCGAGGCCGACCCTTTTCAGCG